>JALZEV010000035.1 GCA_030861865.1 Thermoproteota archaeon
CAGAAGTGCATTCATATTGATTATAAAGAAAGGTGCCGGAGGCGGGATTTGAGCCCGCGACCTTACGATTTCTTACCAGATGAGATTATGAGTCGTACGCTCTAACCAAGCTGAGCTACCCCGGCACTAAGTGTAACGCCACTGGTTTTTAGCAGTACATAATATAAGTTATGCAAGAATAACTTGCTTACTGGATATAGGTAGCAAGAATGAATGCAGGAATGCAATTGATGGTACTGCCTACATATGTAAAAGGTGAATTGGCGGTAAATAATAAGAAAGAGTCATTCAAACATTCGACGTACATCGCCTTCAAGCAGACCCGATCCTGAGTGCAACCTGTCGATGTGGTTTGACAGCCCTTCTTTTGTATCAAATGGAGATTCACAGTATGGACACATGAGCTTGGCAGTGCTAATGTCTCTCATGTAGACTATAGCTTTGGGATTGATGATGCAGACAGGGGTACCCTTGATAGCAGTGTGTGCTGTGGACACTGTAGCCATATGGATCTTCTCAAAGATGTCATCCCGGGAAACCATTCCAAGCACAGCCGAATGGGAGCTCACGATCACCTGCCTTACCACATGCTTGTCCATTATTGACAGGGTTTCCTGAACAGTGTTGTGCGGACCCACAGCAAGAACAGGGCTTGTCATTATTTCTCTGAGCCTAACTTTGCCGGGGTTTCTTCCCTGTGACATCACCTTGAACAGAATGTCAGTCTTACTCACGATCCCCACCACTTCTCCTACGTGTGACACTAGAACGCTTCTGACGCCTCTCTCTTTCATGAGGTCTAATGCTTGATCAGTAAATTTGTCACCCTCTAAAATGGCCACATTAGTATTTATGAAATGCTCAATAGGTGAAGACAACAGTGCAGAAATATCGTCTGGGATAAAGGAAGTGCTCATACATATCTGTCCATTCTGTTTTATTTAAGCGTGGCTAAGCTTGTCTGTCCTCAAACCTGAGCTTTATAAGGTTCTGACCGCCTGCCTTGCGTATTTCGACAAGCTCTTCGCGCTCAAGTCTCTTGACTAGCCTCCATATCGTCGTCTTGGGTAACTGAAACTTGCTTCTGATCTCGCTTTCAAAAGCTGCCCCCTCCTTTTCCGCCAAAAACTTTAGCACCTCTTGGTCTTCCGGGCGCAGGTGCGGCCTCTCTACAAGTATATTGCCAACTATATGTGAAAGGACAGAGCTATCTATCTGAGAATCAGAGATAGTACGTGGCATTGGCGGAATGCTGGTGGTGGGGGCCTCTTCCATTGATCCTGCCATCTCCTGCTCCTCTTCTACTTGTACGATATCTTGTTTGGGCTTCACTGGTGCTACCGAATTAGTAAGCCGAAAGACAGCTGGGGCCCTGCTGCTGGTGTCTTTATTGTTAGTGTTGGTCTTTGGTAGATCATTTGCCTTGTGAAGCTCTGGCACTGGCTTTGAGCGCCTCCTCTTCCTGAAGAATACTATGGTGCCGATCCCTCCTGCTACTGCCGCAGCTGCTACTGCTGTGATCGTCACCGGTATTGGTATTTCTGGTTGTGCAGGTCTGTCATCTAGCGCTGCAACAGCATCTTGCGCAGAGTTTCTAGCTTCTGTATAATTGCCAATTGCAAATTCGGTGTTTGCCTGTTGCAGCATCTGCATAGTGACAGCATTATCTAAGCCGCCTCCCCCTGCAGAGGCACTATTTATCTGCGCCTCGGCATTGGCAAGTGCTTCTTGGGCAGCGGTGTACTCCCTGCCTGTGGCAATAGCTGCGTCATTTGCTTGATCTGCCAGTCTTTCTGCTTCTGTGAATCTCCTGTCATCACGTGCATCTATCGCTCTCTGAAGTAGATCCCTCGCGCTTGTCAGTACAATGCCTAGATGGTTGTTATTTATCTCAACAATGGTACTTTCGGCTGCAGTGATGACAATGTTTGCCTGCTCTTCTGTGCCCAAAGTTCCTATTATGTAAACGAACCGTATGTTGCCAGGTTTGTATGTAAGGATTTGCTGGTCGCCTACAAGTACTATAGATGGGTTTTCTCCTGGGTCTGTCAATATGCTATCTGGAGGCAACTTGACTGAGACGCTAATGGTCGAATTAAGGCTGAATATCCATTCCCTTCGGTCTTTAGACAAAAAATCCGAGGTGGTATAACTTATCTTGAGGTTTGAAGCGTTTGGCCTATTGAGAATAATTTCATTGGGCATTTCTCCACTGTTAAATTCGACTACATTGTCCTCATAGTCAACGACTATGAGGTCTCTAATGTCCTCTCCAAAAAGCCTGATTCTTATTTCTTCAGCAAGAGGCTCCTCGATGCCGACGTTGTGTTCAACAAGGGCCTCTCCGTTTGCAAAAAGTGCAATAAAGAGTGACGAGGTTGAACTTTGACCTTCCTCCATTGGCGCCTCCTCGTCCTGAGCATATGCCGGAATTATGGCATTAATGACAATAAGAAGGAGCATCCCCGGAATGAAAAACCCGGCTCCATCTTTCCAATGATATGCAGATATCATTAAAAGAGTTTACCAAGATTAAGAGGAAAGCTGGAAACGATATAAGTCTTCTGACCTGTCTAATTCCTCGATTCGGGATAAAATATTCTAAAGTTTTTATTATTATAGTCCTCAACCCACTTAAACTTACGCTGTAGCGTTGAAGTGTATATTTTAGTCCAGTCAAGCTCTACGTAGTTGAGCCAAGCTTTCATGATCCGGGGATCGATGTAGTTGCGGAGAGATGTGCCAAGATTGTAGTCTCGGGTCTCCTGCTGAAGTATTAATTGCATCTCTAACTTTTCTATCCTTTCTTCTAGCCGCTTCTCCTGCAGTTCTGTCTTCTTCCAATTCTTAGTTGCAAAATCTGCCTTAAGCTTGGCTATTGCGTCCTTCTTTTTGCTGATCGATTCTTCGAATTTTTCAAGTGCTTTTCTAGCTGCGGGGTTCTTTGGATCGATTCCTTTTTTGTGGTTGCACGTAATTGCAGCTTTAAGGTTCGCCTTCTTGGCTGCATAAATTTTCTCTGCTTCTAGAGAGTTCTTATCGACCTTTGCTTTTGACAGCTGCCGCTGCACTACCCTTGTCGCGATACAGGTTCTGAACACCTTGGCGGTAAGACCTGGCATTATCTGCTGTAAGAAGGCATTTACTTTACGCGAATTGATACCGTCAAATATCGGGTCACTTGGCTTTTTGCCTTGCATGAATTTTTTCAGATTCTTGTAAAGTGCCGTTGTATCTTCCGAATCTACTTCCAGCCTCTTTTGCCATGGTACACTGTCCTTGCCCAAAAAATTGAATTCAATGATCTGCTTGCCGTTTACCTGCGGGAACTCGATATGCTCTACTCTAAGTGTACTTGCGCCAACGGTGTCGGCCTCTTCAGGATCCTTTTCATCGCCGACTCTCATAGCAAGCTTTAGTATCAGATACGCAACTGTAGCTACCTTGCCATCTCCCTTCATCATCCTACGTATCACTTCCCTATGCACCTTGCTCTCGCGCTCGGCCAGCTTTTTTGCCTTGTCGTATTTGGCTTTATCGTTTTCTTGGCGAAGCGTTGCCGAGTCGTGCAGCCACACATACTTGCGCTTGCCAGTCAGGCCTTCTATCCAAGTAGCAAGCCATGTCGATGAATGATCGTGGATGATGGCCTTCCAGTTACCCTCCGGCACTGGCGCGTTTTCGCCCAAGTTTAGAGTAATATCTTGTGGCCTTACACGTGGCTTCCACCGGCCCCTCATAGGGTGCTGCCCGCGACCCATGAACAATCCTGGTGGCTCGACCAGCCAGTTTGCAATCTCTACTTCAATGCCATCAACCAGTGCCTTACCATAAATGGCCTTCAGCCTTTCACGCTCCGCCTTTTTGGTTTGAGAGATAGTTTTCTTTTGCTCCTTTGAAAGAGTCTTGTACCTCTCCTTTTCCTGTTCCTTCATCTCTTTTTCTTCGTCTGCAAGCCTATAAGCCATCGAAAAATCTATGTCCTTTATCGTGATGTTGTTATAACTCTCAGGCAGGAGCTTTTTGAGGTCACTTAGAAAATTTTGCTGAAAGGTAGGATCTTGGACGTAATGTGTGTCCTTCTTCTTTGCCCACGCATAAACTATCTCTTCCTGATCTCTGTTGAGCGCCAGTTTTTCTCTCCTGATAGTGATTGTGATACCTCTGGGCTGATATTCAGGGGGGAAGGCAACACCCCTATGCTCAAGTGTCTGCCACTTCGCACGTCCAGTAGCAGTGGTACTGACGGCTTCTTCCAATTTTATTTAAAGCCATCTAAAACTACTCTTAAACTTTATCCTGTTAGACAAGAGCTCTGTCACCCCAAATCTTCTCGCCTATTTTAGTTTTTTCACCTTCTACTATCCTATTCATTACTTCAATTGCGGCGGGCTTGTGCAAAAACTCGTTGTTGTTACCGCACCGATAGGAATAGGTGCAACGAGGACAGCCACTTTCGCTTACACATGAGCATTCAGATAATATGTGGAGCGAGCGTCCAAAAGCAATGTTCAGTCTATCATATAATATCCTACTGGCTCCGTTGCCACCGATGCTACCGTCATAGACAAATATTAATCCTGAAGAGCCAAGTGAGATGCCGCCTAGGTCCTGCGAAGCACCACC
>JALZEV010000076.1 GCA_030861865.1 Thermoproteota archaeon
GCTAATAGTGACTTGTCTGCGATAAATTGCAGGATGTTGCAAAATATGTTGGCAGGATCAGTCTCACATGCAAATCTGTATTAAAGATGCTTGACATAGACAGTCACTCGTCTCAGATGCTGCGACCATGACATCCCTCCTAGAAGAGAGGGAGATTATTGCGCAATTACTGTAGAGAGACGTGACTGATTTTTACGAATGGGCGTATAGAGGCTTAAAATTCAGAATCTAAACTTGTCAACAAAATACACATACAACGCCAGACCTAGATCAGTTGTTCCCTCATAGGCGAACACGGCAAAAAAATAGCATAAGATTAAAATCACCTATTCGATGGCTTGTTTACTACAATGGGAAAAAGAACGTTAGTTCGCCGACGGGGTAGAGGAGGCAAACAATTTAGAGCAATCATTGTCGGAAAGATTGCGCCAGCCAAGTATCCAAATTTCAAGCTAGAAGAGCATCATACCGGTAAAATAGTTGACATTGTTCACGAGAGGGGGCGTGATGCTCCCCTTGCAAAAATACAGTTTGACAATGGAAGGCATTCTTTAGTCCCAGCACCCCAGGGCACAATGGTTGGTAACACAATCGAAGTTGGGACCAACACAGCCGCAAGGGCAGGCAATATCATTGCGCTAGAGTCAGTCCCAGATGGAACCTTAGTGTGCAATATTGAAAAGAACACCGGCGATGGGGGCAAGCTGATAAAGGCCGCAGGCTCATCAGCAGTGATATTTGCTCATAGCCCAGAAGGTGTAACTATTAAATTTCCTTCCGGTAGGTTTCTAACGCTTAACCAAAAATGTAGGGCGATGATCGGAATCGTTGCTGGCGGAGGACATAAAGAAAAACCATTCCTAAAGGCCGGAACCCGTGCCAAATATATGCAAGCCCATGGCAGACTTTACCCAACAGTCAGAGGCATTGCCCAAGCTGCAGTGTACCACCCACATGGGGGTGGAAGGCACCAGCACATTGGCCGTCAGTCATCGGTAGGCAGGACAACTCCGCCGGGACGCAAGGTAGGCATTATCGCTCCAAGAAAGACAGGCAGGGGCAGGATCAAGGATATTAATCAGCAACAGCAGCGAAAGTAAGCCTGAGACCTTCACTTTTTTCCTTTTTGTGGAAGAGTACGCGTAAAGGCTATATTCTATTTCCTGTTTTAGCGTTTGTAAATATGAAGGCAGAACAATTTTCCAAGAATGTATTAGCACTCGATCCTATGATAAGATTTGCAGGGGTAATGGAAAAATCCGGCCACCTATATGCAGGAAGCCAGAGGGAAGGCATTGAAGAGCATCTAAAGGGCAGAAATTCTGAGATCAGTTATGCCCAGTCTGCATACATTGTCGACCTGAGGAAGATGTTCACACCAGAACTTGGCAAGCTCAAGACAGTCGCATACATGTATGACAAGGTTAACCTTATCAATTTTCCAGTTAAGGATCACCTGCTTGTGATATCTGCAGAGGCTGCAGCAAAGGTCGAAGAGATGTGTGAAAAAATATTAAAATATATCACATCTGTAGAAAATGAACTCTCACTTTATCCGCCTGGCAATATTGTGAATCAGGAAAAAAAAGAGGTCCTGCGGAATCTTCACGAATCTGGGATTTCAGAAGACTTGATAGCAGATCAGCTTGATCTTGATGTCAACACAGTGAAGATGATCATCGCGGAGATCAAGTAAATGACTTGTCCTCTCCATTTGAACTAGGCTACTGAATTTTTTCATAGATAGATATATAGCTATGCTAACAGTAGACTGCAGAGAACGTCTATGTATGCAATGTCATGCATGATACTGGGGGGTCTTTAAGGACTAGGGCTATCAGTAAGAATGCAACAGCAGTCTTGGGATTATGAGGGCATAAATATGTCGACGATGCTGTGTGGATAAAACTATAGCGTAATTAATGTGCGTACAAATTATTAGTAATCAGTAACTGATATAGTAGTAACACCAGTCAATTTCTTTAAAGTAAAAAATGAACAGAGATATATATAGAGATACAACTATAAAAATCATAAATATCTTTGTCTTTCAGCCGTTTTTCTATTCATTAGCTCATGAAGTTGATAAATGCTATTCTTGCTTAGATAATGTAGTAGAATAAGTAGGACAAACATGTATTACCAAAGAATACAAAAGAGCTACTTGCGGCAACAGCGGCCAAGAAAAGAAATAACCTTGCTTGTCAGCAAGCAGGAGAGAGGGCTGTTGTTCTTAGTAGCGTGTCATAGGGTTCTTGGCCTAGTTGCCGCTATCAATAAGATTAGCAGAACGAAAAAGTTTCCAAATGACTGCGCCGTGTCATCTCCTGCCTTTTGAATGATAAGCAGGCATAGTTGACAGAAACGATCTATAATTGGTTTCGTATTTGCCAACTATAACCTCATTATCTTTGCAATGCTCCTCTCTGAATTAGCAAAAAACTACTCAAGCAGTTCTACTATCTATACACCTCTCTCTTAAGACGCTTCATTT
>JALZEV010000086.1 GCA_030861865.1 Thermoproteota archaeon
GTGTATCCCGCGGGCAGGATTTGCCCCAAATGGTTCTTGACCAGTTGTTTGAGCCTGCGACTCTTCGGTCACTGCCTTATTGTATGCCCGATAGGCTGCTTCACGTGGTCAGCTACTGAGAAGCCAACATCTACAGCCGAAAGCTCTACCAGGCTGAGCTACCGCGGGACATTTCCGTTTTCTGCAGGAATGCTATATAATTGTGGCGTCAGAGATATTTGGCAACATCTAGCACAAAATAAGAGATGATCTTATCGGCACCAGCCCTCTTTATTGAGGCAATAGTGTGAACCTTCCATTCCTCTTCATTGATCCACCCCTGCATTGCAGCTGCCTTAATGGCTGCATACTCTCCGCTGACATTCTGTACTGCCATTGGATAATTGAATCTATTCTTTGCCATCCTGACAAGGTCAAGGTACATGAGAGCAGGTTTTATCATAACCATGTCTGCTCCTTCGTTAATGTCAGTTTCTATTTCCCGCAGGGCAAGTCTTGAATTAGAATATGATACCTGATACGATGACTTATCAAGTTGAGTAGCAATTTTTGTGAACGCTGCTGATCGAAAAGGTGTGTAAAGGGATGACGCGTGCTTGGCAGAGAAGGAGAGTACTAATGCATCAAGCCCGCGACTATGAAGTTCTTTCTTGACTGCATGAACCTGGCCGTCCATCATTGCAGAAGGTGCAACTACGTCTGCGCCAGCTTCTGCATGGCTCGCCGCGATCTTCGCTAGGACCTTTAGAGTAGCGTCATTTTCTACCCTGCCGCCATTGTTGACTATGCCGCAGTGTCCTGTCAGGTTGTACTGGCAAATACAAACATCAGTTGCAATATTCATTGCATTTCCAAAGGATGACTTGATTTCCCTTATTGCATCCTGAACAATGCCTTTTCTGTCAAAAGCAGACGAGCCAATTGGATCCCTGCTCTCTGGTATGCCAAAAATAATTATCGATGAGATGCCGCTATCTGCAATTGATTGGACATACTGTGAGATCCTTCGAATAGGTGTCACGGCTATACCCGGCATCGATTTTATCAGACTTTGACTACTAGAAACAAATACAGGAAATACAAGGTGACTTTTGCATAGGCCCGAGGAGGCAAATATTGCCTTGTAACTTTCCTCGTCGCTGCACGCATTTTGCCGCTGCAAAAGATATCCTCAGTGGTGGGCAAGCGGCCTATGGATATATGTTTTCATAGTAGCACCAATAATCGGTCATAAAACTCAAATGACATCTAGAGGACAAAGCTGATATGCGCAGTATAACTGTGGGCATTCCTTCATACAATGAAAGGCAAAACATAGTAAACCTCTTACGGGCGATTGAAGAGCAACACGCACCGATACTTGAAGTACTTATTTCAGATGATTCATCTGACAATACCCCTAGCCTTGTGCACAATTTTGCCGAGCATTCATTGCTTGACATCCAACTTTTCCACCATGATACAAGAAGGGGAGCCGCAGCGGCATGGAATGAAATTCTTCAAAGAGCTGCTGGTGATGTAATAGTTCTTTATGATGCTGATACCATTCCTCACCCATCCTGCACCCAGCAACTTACATCGCACATTCAAGGAAATGTTGGAATCTGCGCATCAAACTCCCAGCCCGTACAGGCAGTAGGAATAGCTGGCAGGGCGTCTGTATTCATCTCAAAATGGCTCCGATCTGTGAGGCTAGCGCGGCTATCTCAGTACACGGTGATGGGCAGGGCACTTGCCATTAATTCTAGTGAAGCTAAAAAAATAGAGGTACCAACTAGCATAATTGCAATTGATCTTTATATGCAGTGCAAGGTTCTTGAAATGAGCCGGGATGTAATTTACAATGATAGTGCAATAGTGTACTTTAAGCCTGCTAATGATATACACGATCTAGCGTCGCAGGTAATGAGGGCAGTCAATGGGCATAAGCAGTTGGAGGAGTATGTCTCCTCATCTGGCATTGGCTTGCCACGACAAGTAACAATTGCCCATGCAGTAAAGAATCTTGCCAAAGATCCACTTGGCGCCTTGTCAGTTGCAATAGGATATTCGATGATACCGTACTACAGGTCAAGACTTGATCAGACTGACACGGCAAAGTGGCACACTGCTGCAAGCTCGAAAACCATAGACTACCAGCAACTGAAGACAAGGTTCTGAAGGCTGAAACACTTTTTATAACTGCAAGCTTTTGTAACGAAACAAGCGAGAAGGATTTACTGATGTCTGAAGTGAAAAGGCAGTTTGAGACAATCGCCAGCAACGGGGTACTATGGATAAATATACAAAAGCCAACATTTGCGGACATTAATGCTCTTGGTCAGAAGTACCCATTCCACAGGCTCAACCTTGAAGATTGTCTATCCAAGATCCAGATCCCTAAGATTGACCGGTATGAAAGTCACATCTTTACCATTCTGCATTTTCCTACACCAGACAAGGAAAAGGGCTTCCTCTTTAGTCAGCTCGCCATCTTTATGGGGCCCAATTATCTCGTGACAATCCACCAGGGAGACCTGAAAGCACTTCAGGAGCTCTTCAACATGTGCAAGAGCGATGAAAAGCAAAAGCAGGCAATAATGGGTAGGTCGTCAGGCTATCTGCTCCACAAGATAATTGATACACTGGTGGATGACCTCCTCCACATTCTGATGAAGGTTGTAGGCAACATCGACGATATTGAGGACAGTGTATTTGACGAGCAAATATCGATCCCACGCCAGATATCTCTTTTGAGAAGAGAGATAACAACCTTAAGAAGAATAGTCATCCCACTTCGCAGAACGGTGGTTGATCTGTCTAAAGATGTCCAGCGCTTTTCGAGAGAAGATCTTGCTCCCTATTTCAAAGATGTGCAAGATCACATTGAAAAGGTGTACGAAGCTTTGGAAGAGGCAAAAGAAACAGTAGAGATCTATAAGGACACAGACTATATGCTCAGCCAAGAAAAAACCAACAAGATATTGGGCGTGCTAACAATAGTATTCACGCTATCGATTCCAGCAACAGTCATTGGCACATTTTACGGTATGAACATAAATCTGCCAGGCGGATTAGAAACGGGGGTTTGGACTAGCCTGGGACCTTACACTGCTTTGATATTCGTTTTGGTTGTTTCGTCGATTTCCGCCCTACTTATGGTAGTATATTTCCGAAGGCTTGGTTGGTTAGGAACATCAAGGTAACTGTGAGTATTTGATAGTTGCTATTTACCTAATAGATAAAAAATAATGGTAAATCTAGTGGCTGCATCTCAGGTCTTTCCGATACATCTATCTTTTTCTCTTTTAGTAGTAGTAGGAAGCGGCGGCGCAGGCTGCGGAGGAACAGCAGGAGGTATCATTACAGGCAGTGGAACAACAATAGGCGGCGCAGCTACTATGGACATGAATACCACTAGTACTACAGATGATGGAAATCAAGCCGTAGTCGAGGTAGCAATACATATACAAGAAGCATATCTGGCAGCGCACAATAATGACATTCCAGGCGTGCTGCTGCACTTGAATTTAGCCTTGGATGCATTAAATGCAGTACGTGGGGGCGGCGCTACTAATGTCACTGCTTCACTTGAATAAAGAGGCCTGAGGTTAGACCCAAGCGGACCTGAACGTAGCGAAGTCGGTCCTGAAAAAGAAGATTAAGTAAAATGGAGGCAGTGACCCCAAGATAAAGGGAAAAGAAGACTAAAAGGCTATTGCTCCCTTTCAGGTGGTAACAATTCCATCGTCGGGTTCTGAGCATCTGGAAGAAGTAGCTTCTCACTTGTGCTAACAAAAGGCTCACCTGTCTTAACATCCCACTCCTGGTTCACAAATAAGCTTGCCCCGCCGCATACACATGGCAGAATAGTTTATCTTGTTCTTACTTTTGTTTATGACTGAAAGAATGAGAGAGTTGAATTATCAGGTCAAAACTGTCATTAATAGATAAATAGTAGGTGCATTACTTGTGTCTAGGATTGGCCGGCACAGGCGGCAGGGAGGCACGAGGGTATTTGTGCATTCCTCATGACAAGCAATCAGGCTCCCTACTTGAAAATTGGAAAAAAAATGATAATATTGTCGACATCTACTTTGTTACTGCAACGTTCTCTGAGGAAAGTACACCTTACTTCCCCAACAAGGCCAATCACTACATTCTCGCATCCTTCACGGATATAATCGGCATAGTGGATGATATCAAGAACCACAAAATAGACAGATTGTCACTCATGTTCAGTTTTTCCAATCCATTCTTTGAGCGAACTGGTGACAAGCTTAACTATGTCTCGCTGTACTTTACCAAATACACAAATGGCGATGCAGAGATAAGTGAGCTTGCAAACGCTATCGCTCGGCGCGAAAAGGTCAAGAAGGCTAGCCTTGCACAGATGAAGCTCTTGGCATCAGAGCAGCCAAAATTTACATTTCCTTACTCTAAGAACCTTCTAATTCTTGAAGTGGAAGGGAAGAAAACTCATCAAACAGATCAGAAATACTGTGAGCGTACAAAGCGCGATGTTGCACGAATGGGTATATCGCTAAATAACCTGGTCAGCTTTTCTATTCTTGAAAAACTAAAGTAAAATATTAAATATGTATCCTTTTCTCTAGGCTTTGATTCAGATTTATGAGCAAGCCGATGGATCTTGGCGCACTCAAAGTTGG
>JALZEV010000106.1 GCA_030861865.1 Thermoproteota archaeon
TCCAAGATCCTGATGGGCATTTGATATCAATTGTTCAGATGCCACAGGAGGAGCTTTCGCAAATTCCATATTATCACGGCTTTGCGCCTGCCTGATCCTTGAACCATACGTACACTGGAATAAGGGGGTGCGCCAATCTTGTCTCTTGCGCTCCTTTTCTATTGTAGCACACCATAACCATTCTGTGAACCAGCGCAGAGCGGATATCTGACGTAAGCTGAGAGTCCCTGAGTGGTCCGTAGAGCTCTAAAAAGTAGTATTGCTTGTAGTATGCAACATGATGCGCAAAACAATCAGATATTATCGCTGGATCTCCTGCTGCTCGCTTCTTGACATCTTGTGGTTTCCTTTCAACAGCCAATTGCAGCTCTCTATTGATATACTTACTCCTGATGTATTCTGTTTCAAGCATGCTTGTGGAGCTGTTCATGTAAATATCAATCTCTTGCCCTAGCTGGGAGGCAGTGAGTTGCGCAAGGTTGCTGACTTCCTCGATCTCGTCTTCGCCTATCGTGCTGTTTCTGCCATATAGGTACATTATGCACATCAGCTCATCAGGACCTACAAAGGGAAAGTTTAGTTTACCGGCAATAAACCCAGAGATACGCTCTGCCATGTCATCGGGCAAGATCATGGCTACATAAGAATCGATGACTATCATGTGAGGAAAACTATTTAACATGCTTATAGTTGTATGCATCTTGCATCACTAAAGTATGTTTGAAATTGATAGCACTAGGAGGATTCACCTCATCGTGCATGGGCAACATCAGCTTATAGAACCTGCGAAGGACAAACTTGCTGCCGCCAAATTCCTGCGAGAGAATATGCAGCATGCATACCTTGACAAAGCCGGTGACATTGGTGATTATGTGGCGATGTTGTGGCCGCCAATGACTTCAAAGGAGATCATAGTGAGTCAGATAACTGGCACAGGCAGCGACAGCGGACAGGGCATGGGCATGGGTGCATGGGCCTCAATAACACAGAAGGAACTTTTTAGGGTACCACTTTGACATTCCATAGGATTGTTCATCTCAAAGCTAATCCTCTCTAAAACTAGAGGACAATTAGTTTAGCTTATGGTTTATCGAATTACACACCCGCAATTAATAGCAAATCCCCGCTCGAATTTGCATGAATGCTTTCGATAAGAATTGGAGTAATCAAAATAGGCCAAGCACAGGCGATAAGTTAAAAGAAGCACTGGCACCTCAGGGTCCCCTCAAGCCTAGAATAGAGACAGCAGCTAACAAGCTTCAGTTGCAAATATCAAAGTTAGACACTATAGTTACCAAGCTAAACGAGAGAGATGCCTCTTTGTTTAGGCGAGTAGTCGATGCTGTGCAGAGACACGACACTGATACTACAAAGGTGCTCTCAAACGAGCTTGCCGAGGTACGCAAGGTATCGCGTACGCTGGGGCAAGCCAAGATAGCATTTGAGCAGGTCTCAATGAGATTATCTACTATACATGATATGGGAGACGTAATGGTCGCGCTAGGACCCGCAATAACCTCGATAAAGAGCCTAAAGCCTGGTCTTGGAAAGTTTGTGCCAGGCGCTGACAGCGAGATCAACACCATGCAGAATTTGCTAAATGGCATAATGATGGAGTCTTTGCAGAACAACGGCCCTGGAATTGAGATCAATACT
Organism: Thermoproteota archaeon; assembly: GCA_030861865.1. Taxonomy (GTDB): domain Archaea; phylum Thermoproteota; class Nitrososphaeria; order Nitrososphaerales; family Nitrososphaeraceae; genus Nitrososphaera. The sequence goes on from JALZEV010000106.1 coordinate 1,657, forward strand.
GGCTCTGGCAGCGACATCGATCAGATAATGATGGAAGCTTCGGCAGTCGCAGAGCAAAAGATGAATGACAAGTTCCCATCGATCCCGACTGGTAGCTTCAGGATCTCAGATACCGAAAGCCAGCAGTGATGTAAAATGGTATCAAGAACCGGAATACTTGCAATCTTTGGAGCGATAGGGTTTGCTATAGGGTTCCTAGCGTTCTTGGCATCGCCAACAGTTGCACATGCATTAGCAACCATCTTGCATGTGGATGCAAGTGTTGTCTTTGCCCTGATAAGCGGAGTGGCAGGAGCAGCAATTAGCACAAGTGTGATAACCTTGTGGGCTAGAAGACCGTAAAACTCTTCACTCTTTCTTATCTTTTACTATACCTTTTCTATATCCATGTGTAAACCTTGCATCATACACTTTTGAATATTCATATTTTGCTGGGGCAATGGCCTCACCGACAATTATCAGTGCCGTTTTGATTATCTTGGCTTCCTTTGTCCTCTTAGCAATGTCTCCAAGTGTTCCCTTGATTATTTTTTCGTCTTCCCATGTTGCTCGATAGACTACAGCAGCTGGTGTCTTCTCTGTATACACTCCTCTCCCGCCTTTTAGTAGTTCATTTACTACCTCGCCTATTAGGTGTACGCTCAGATAGAACGCCATTGTTGCACCATGTTTGGCAAGCTCAGCTATTGATTCGGGCTGTGGAACTGGCGTGCGAAGCTCTGCCCTTGTTATTATCAAAGTCTGTGTTACTCCCGGCAGCGTCAGCTCTAAGTTCATGTCTGCAGCAGCTCCTAATAAAGCAGTTACGCCTGGCACAACCTTGCACTTTATGCCGTCTGACTCCAGCTTGTCTATCTGCTCTCTAATTGCACTGAAAAGTGCTGGGTCACCATCGTGGAACCTTATAACAACCTTGCCCTCCTTAGCAGAGTTGTATAGGATCTCATAGATCTTTTCTCTGTCAATTATTGCAGCGTCATATAGCTGCACATCTTTCTTGGCGTATTGTAGGATCCTCGGGTTAAGAAGTGAGCCGGAATAAATAATAGTATCTGCTTCTTCTACCAGCTTTTTTGCTCTAAGCGTGATAAGCTCAGGATCGCCAGGGCCTGAGCCCACAAAATACACAGTCCTAGTCTCTGGCATTTTTCTTTGCCACCATGATAGAAAAGTACTTCTCAGTTGGGCCTTTTTTGCCACGGAGGTCTGAAATTTTTTTCATCTCAAGCAACTCGCCTTCGTCTGAAACATTCTGAGCTATTGCAACAGTCGCACTGTCAGGAAATCCTGACTCCCACAGCATATCAATTACCCTGTCAAAGTAGCGTCCGTCCTTTAGAAAAATGACCGTGTCACAGGCGCTGGCTGTGCGCTTGACTTTTTCAAGATCATAACACGCTGGCACGATAGCTACGGTTTCATCGCCTTCTGCCAAGCTTATCCCTGCTTTGGCGGCAATTGCAAAGATGGATGTCACACCGGGCACGATTTCAATTTCGATGTCCTTATGTGTCATTTTCAATTCGCGCTGGATATATATCCAGGTACTATAGAGCGCTGGGTCTCCGACTGTAAGATAGATGACTTTTTTGCCAGTTCTGACTGCGCTTGCAATTTCATCAGCATTTCTCCTCCAGTAATCCCTGAGCGATTCTCTGTTCTTGACCATTGGAAAAACAAGGCTGACCGTCTTGGCAGACTTGCCAATATATTTTTCAACGACAGAAAGCGCGATGCTGGATTTGCCCTCCCTCGCAGTGGGTGCAAATATCATCTCTGCGCTTTTTATAAGATCTGCTGCCCGCACTGTGAGAAGTTCTGGATCTCCTGGGCCGCATCCAATACAGAAAAGCTTCATGATTACAGCACAATCACAGAGCAATTTAAATTTACTATGGATAGAGTTGATCGCCAGTGTAGCGGTCGATGATCCTTATGGCCTTAGTCGGGCAGGTGGCTGCAGCAGCATGTATACTTTCATAGTCGGCGCATGTTTCGCACTCGACCTTTGCCTTCGGATTGACCATCTTGTTTTTTTCCACTACAAAGACTTTTGGCGCAAGAACTTCGCAGCTGCCAAAGGCCATACATAGCGAAGGTTCGACAATGATGTGGAATCTACCCTTTGGCGTATCAAGTAAGTGTGGCCCATTGAAAACGTCTGTCATCACACTTTCGTTTGCCATTTTCCATCTCTTGGGATTTGTGTGCGCTGACGCTTGTTTCGGCTCCATCATATGTGAGTTATTAAACTCCATCTTGTCATATTGTGCTCTCTTTGTCTCATCTGACAGAACTTCAAACACAGTGTTTATCTTCTTTATCATTTCTTCTGCATAGACCGAGTTGTTCCTATCCGGATGATATTTTCGGGCAAGCCGTCTATAGGCGTACTTGATCTGCTTGTAGCTGGCCTTCTCCGAAACTCCAAGAACTGCATAGTAGTCTTTGCTGTCTGTCAAGAATGGACAATTAATTATGAGTTAACTCAATTATTATATCTTATTCTAAAGAACTGCCGGACAGCAGAGAGAATTTTTGAAGGGTTTCGTAATGCTCAATTAAAAGACATATATAATTATGGTGATAGGAGGTCCCAAAAGGAATATTTCAAGTTAACAAAAATTAATTAGTCTAGATATTGTGGACGCATAATACATAGTTGGTCAAAGCCTAAGGTGCATAATGGCATCTGTCATTTGGTTTTAGCCCCCCAAGACTAGGAAATAGTCAGGGTTTTTCATCATCATACTGTATTGCATGAGAAAGAAACCCTATTGACTCAATTTGTGCTAAAGTGTATTTGCAATTTCTCATATCTTATTTAATATCTCTAGTGATATTTCAGTGTATTTTACAAATTCACTTTTGCTTGCCTAAAAAGAACAAGCTTAAGAATAAGTGGTTAGATAATGCTAACGGTTATGGCAAAAGCCAAAAGCAAACAAAAGAAGAGAAAGCAAGCGAATCTTTCAAAGGTAAGAAAGAAGGGCAACATTAAGAAAAAAGCTACGACTAAGGTTCGTAAGGGTGGCAAGAGGAAGGCTGCAAGGAGAAAAGCAGCACCTCGGTCAAGGACCACACGTGTCAAAACAGTACCTAGTCCTGCGGCGTTCACAGAGATTGCATCTGAAGAAGTGACATCGTCTACACCAGGCCTAGGAGAACAGGAGACTATAGGATCAACTGTAATTGGCAAAAGCGAGATCGCATCAACTGATGGCGATAGCGACACAAACTCCATATAACAAATATCCATAAAGTGCCTCTCTATACCTAAAGGCGAGTTTTTGGGTTGACCTTCAATACAGAATCTCTTTACATTTTTAAATGTCTCATTTTCCTAACAGGCGGGGATATACTATAGGCGGGTTCGACTCTCCAATAGATGCTTTTGATACAATTATGCACTCTAAAAGCACGATGTGTATATCCCAAATGCAACATCTACTCTGGAGCCCGGGAAGCAGAAAAATTGATCTACTTCACAGATCAAGCTGATAATTACAGCCAATGCAGTTTGCCTATATGTAACACACGTAGCATAACAACTGCAGACAAGAACCTGTGATAATCTGTCATCGCGTTTAATTTTCTGAAGATGAATTGTAATAGATAAAACTAGTTTGTCATATATAAAATCTTTATAAACCTTATTCGTTTATGCCCAGTATGATTCTGACTGTTTATGTTGTCATTGCATTACTCGCTACTGTTGCATTCGCTATTGTTGGCTATGGGATCAACAATGGGATAGCGGCAGCCTCGATAACCCCTCAGCAGCAGTCATCTATGGTGACCGAGCAGCATTCAAGCGATAGTGAGAGCACAGTAATCCAGCAGTCGTCAGGCCAGTCCCAGTCGAGCTCTACCAGTAGCTCAGTTATAACTAGTGAAAGCGGTAGCGGTGAGAGCGACTCTTCAAGCAGAATAGTAAGCAGGACAGGCAACGATAATATTCAAATAGATAGGCAATCATCAGGCAAGATTGCAAGCTCTCGTCTCAACCTTACAAGCGGTGAAGTGGAAGCTGTCCTATTTGGAGACTGGTCTTTAAATAGTACATCCGGATTTGTCGCCAATTTTGTCTACAAACCCTCAAACGGTACTGCCCCTCTAGAATATAAAATGAGCGGGCTTGAGTTGCATTCCATTAATCAGATAAATGACAATCTAGTGCTGGGAGGTACAATAGATGTTGCCTCAAACGGTACAGCTGTACTGCAAGATGCTCCTGTCACGACAATGATTCAAAACGGAATACTGGCTGTAGGATTTGGAAACGCGACTGAGGCTAGTGATCTTTTCGGAGGAATTCCGATAATTGGATTTGAACAATAGGGGACAAGCAAAGTTACATTTAGGGGTTAAGTCTGGGCCTAACATTTATGAATTCAGATCTTAAAGCTGGGTTCACTAGGCTGCTCAGGTCATTTGATGATAATCCTGATGACGTTGTCCAGATAACAAGAGCATTTGGACTTGCAACTAAGGCCCATAAGGGACAACAATCTGTGAATAAATATGAACATTATATTGGTCATTCCCTGAGAGTTGCACTCATTCTGGCCGAAGAGCTCAAGATACATGATACCGATCTTATATGCGCCGCGCTATTGCATGATGCGCGGATACCTGATGACGATCTGAAAGAGTTTGGAGAGCGCGTATATTCTACATTGAGCACCATTGATTCATGGGCCAAAGAAAAGGTCTCAGAAGAATACTTTGCCCGCATGACGAAAGCATCCAAGGACACCAGATACGTCAAACTGGCAGAGCGGCTGGATGATATCCGAAACATGAAGGGGCAGAGTTTCAAGGATAAGGTGACAAGATACAAAGAAGAGACTCAAAAATATGTCGTCCCGATTGCGATTGCAACTGACGATAAGCTGGCATTCAAACTTTCAGTCGCGCTTTATGAACTAAAATGATGGGCGGGGCACACATCTGCCATCTGGCCCTTCTTTATGTTTTCTCCAGTGCTTGCCGCACCCAATGAGCCTGTGCTCTGTGCATCCACAGATAGGGCAGTTCCTTATCTTTTCTTGTACTTCTTTCATATCTGAACATATAATTACACAGGTAATATTTTGAGGTTAAGGTCAGAGAGATTATTATCCCTGTTTGTATGATTCAACTAAAGAGGCAATCAAAAGATTTGGAAAATAGATGCTCTGCTACTGTCATGTATGAAATACCGAGCTATCTTTATTATCTAAAATATTTTATTGTATGAGAACAGTTGTTGAATCATATAGCTGTGGACGCAATCATAGTATGCAATTACATATTGCTTCTCTTGTTCTCTAGAACATCTAGAGCAGGTACATTATGCCCCCTGAAACAAGCGTCACAAACTCCACACCAGCAAGCTCTTTTGCCCTTGCTACTACTGCATTGAGCCACAGACTGTCTATACCCTGACTCCAGATGGTGACCTTTTTATAGTGTCTCTGCACCCCATGGAAAAAACCAATGCACTCCTCTACTGTGCTGTTGGGATATTTCTGACCCACTTCTTCAACCACCGTTTTGGCCTCTGCTGGCAAATACATGATTGTAAGCGTTGGAAAAGGGATCGCAGCAGAAGATGACAAAGAGGAATCATCGTCCAACATTTTATCTCAACTACTGATTGGGCTTATATCATGATTTCGAAAATATGTTGTATATTTGTAAATCCTGTAACCTTATACAATCTTGTATTATCTTCTAGCAAACTTTACGTGGAGGTCTCCTTATAACGGTTTTACATAATCCTATAGGGTGGCGCCTCTCTACCTTTTATACATTTGATCGTGTGCAGAATTCACCTTGGAATTACTTTTCGATAGTATTTGATAATCTGTAATGGTACAACCCTTGCTTGGTACCAAGATTGCATTTGCTTCCTCCATGCTGTTCATATTGTCTGGCTACAGGCAAAGATTGAACTGCAACTTGGTTTGAGATCAGCTAGCTATAGACCCGTCGGAAATTTATGCCGTCTCGTCCGTGCACTTTCTTGCGCTTCCGGCCATTTAGGTGTCCTAAACATGTTAAAGGGGCTCTGCTCTTCTTGAGGAAAAGGAATAACATAGAAAAATTGATGATGATTTTGATGGGTATCCACTGCTTACCGTTATGTTCTGTATCGTGCACGAGTTGGACAGTAGGATTCTCACTAGAGAATAATTACATAATATCGATTAGTCTACTGCTACTATGCTTGGGATGATATTTGTAGTGTTGCTTCCTATTGCCTGACGAAAGGAAAAGGTGAGATTCTCTCTTTTGGAGTCGCAAGATTCATCATGCAAAAAAAGACAGAAGCTAGATGTCAGCATACATTGAAAACTCATGCGGATGAGGTCTCACCGCCAACTCTACATGTTCCTTTTCCTCGTGCTCTATTATTCTATCTATGATCTCACTGTCAAATATCGGCTTTAAGAATACATTATCATTTCTAAGCTCCTCGTATGCTTCTCTCAAGCTTGCTGGCAGTTGTGTTATCCCGAGCTGGCGCCTCCTCTCTGAGGTCATCCTAAAGATATCCTCATTCACTGGGTCACTTATGTCCTTTTTCTTTTTGATGCCATCGAGGCCACTTGCAAGAATGGCTGAAAACGCAAGGTAGGGGTTACATGAAGGATCAGGAGCTCTAAACTCGATGCGCTTTAGGTGAGCAAACTTGGTTCCTTTGTAATGTGCTGGGATTCTGATTATTGCAGATCGATTGCCGGTGCTCCACGCCACATACACTGGAGCCTCGTAGCCGGGCACAAGCCTCCTGTAAGAGTTGGTAGTAGGTGCTACGATTCCCGCAAGTGCTCGAGCATGTTCTATTATGCCTCCACAAAAATAGCGCGCGGTCTGCGACATTTCTGCATATTCGTCAGCAGAGTCATAGAATAGGTTCTTGCTCTTATTCCAAAGGCTGATATTAACATGCATGCCGGAGCCGTTGTCAAGCGCTATAGGCTTTGGCATCATCGTCGCAATCATGTTTTGTTTTTTGGCAATATTCTTGACAATATACTTGTAACTTTGAACAGCATCAGCAGCATTAACCAAGGTATCAAATCGAATGTCAATCTCGCACTGACCGGCAGTCGCTACTTCATGGTGATGAGCGTCGCACACTATGCCGAAATTATTCGTAAGTACGTCAACGCATTCGTTTCGGTATTCCATGAGGGTGTCGCCAGGCGCGCTTGGAAGATACCCCTCCTTAAGCCTAAGCGCATAGCCTACACTGTCGGTAGACCACGGTGCTTCTCTTGATGTGATGTGATAGCTCTGACCTTGGTATGGCGTCATAGTGTTAACCTCAAGCTTGTCGAAGACAAAGAATTCAACTTCTGGCCCCCAGTAAGAAGTGTCAAAGCCTTGATCTTTAAGATACCTTTCTGCTTTTTTTGCGATACCGCGGGGGTCTCGTGGAAATATCTCACGTTTGCTTCCTCCGCTCAAAATATCACATATCAGCCTTGCGGTAGGCGTCCCAATCCAAGGCACGGTGGCATATGTAGCCGAATCAGGCCTTATAATGAGATCGGATTCGTGTATTTCTGTAAAGCCGCGTATAGAAGATCCGTCAAGCTTTGGAAGGCCATCAGTGAAATCCTGGATCTGGAACATTTTGGAGTCTATTGTAGTGTGGTGGAATCGGCCAAAAAGCCCAGTGAACTGCAAATCGAGGAACTTGATATTGTCTTCTTTGAGACGCCGCATGACTTGTTCAGCACTAAATGTTAATGGCTCGATCCTGCCGTCAACCAATTTATAAGGCAACTGAAATATCCCAATAGTAGGCACTAAAATCCTATAATTTAAGGCTTAGTGAGCCAAATGTCAACAACAGCTGGGCAACAAAATAGCAATAAAATGGACGCCGAGAATAGCGGTAGCCTTGCACTCAAAGATGTCTACAAAATGTTAGAAAAAGAAATTGAAACACCCGCGCTTCAGTCAATAGAGCCAGATACTTTCCAGAAAATAGCAGAGGCACTAAGCAATCTGAAGGGTCAGGCCTATGAAGGTGTCGAAGCAAAGGTAAGGGATAACATGGTCGAGATGCTTGCGACTTCGTCATCTCTTATGATAGAGACAAGACAGGCCAAGATCAGCTCGGG
>JALZEV010000109.1 GCA_030861865.1 Thermoproteota archaeon
AACAATGCTAGGCTAATAATTGTTGACTCAGCAGTTGCACACTATCGAGCAGAATTCATTGGCCGGGCAACACTATCTGAGCGACAGCAGCGTCTGAACAGATTCATGCACATATTAGTTAGGATAGCAGAGACATACGAAGTAGCTGTCGTGGTTACAAATCAGATTCAAGCGTCGCCAGATGCTTACTTTGGAGACACGGTCAGGCCTGTAGGAGGCCACGTGCTAGCCCATACTAGCACATACAGGATATACCTGAAGCGATCCGGCAAGAACCGCATTGCGAGAATGGTTGACAGCCCCTACCACGCAGAGCGGGAGATTCTGTTTACCTTGTCAGATAGCGGCATTTCAGACGTCAGCGAAGCTAGATAATATTAAATTAAGGCTTATGGCACTGAGCTGCCATGCCACAATCACACGGTACTAGAAGAAAGGCTCGCTCAATCCTAACAAAGCGCAATATAGTTAGGGGCATCTCATATCTACTTTACGATTACAAGATTGGAGACAAGGTTGTTGTCGATATTGATCCAAGGGAGCACAATACGACTCCTCATCGGAGATTCCATGGCAAGATAGGAGTCGTTGAAGAAGTTGGAAGACGCACATTAAAAGTCTCGGTCATGATTGGCAACAAGAAAAAGATATTGCAGACTAGGTTCAATCACATCAAGCTGCTTAGAGGTCCCCCGGCGATGTCACGATTAGCAACAACAACAACACCAGCAGAAGGTGTTAGAAACAAATGACAGAGATAATCAAGAAAGAAATAGTTACTCTGCCACAGGTAAAGGAAATCCTCGAATCAGTCAAGCCCGATGACATGGATCAGATCCAAAGATGGACTGCCGACTATGTTAAGAAGTTTTCGAAGGTTGAGTCCCAAAAGGCACAAACAATGAAACGCCAGCTAATAGAGGAGTGTGACCTAACAGAGGAAGAAGCAGTTGAAATAGTTAACATCATGCCAACCTCACTTGAAGAGCTGAGAGCATTTACCTTTGGATGGAAGAAGTTAATCCTTACTGACACGCTTGGAAAGGTACTGAATATTCTAAAGGCAGAAGATACTCAAAGTTAAATATTCACTCTCCCGTTATAGGGTTTGAACATTGTCAGGACAACAACCACCGCCACCATCTACGCAGGATGCTACTACTGCAGCAGGGAACTTTAGCCAAGGAGAGCATATCCAACCGAGGAAATATGAAGAGTATGCCTACGTTCTTGACTTTACACCTAGGGGCAAATCCATAACAGTTAGAGGCAGAGAGGGTGTCATAATCCAGGCTATGGGAGAAGAACGGCTGACCCTGCTAGAGCTTTTGGGAATCCAAAACACCACGGTCGAGATAGGCGAGCGCCTTTACATAGGGCGGGAAGGCCGTGAGAAGGTGTCAAGTGTACTTGGTAGGCTAGAATATACTGCTATTTCACAGGCTGCAAAGAATGAGCTAGCAAGTATAATAGAAAAAGTAGTGGTTGCCAATGAAAAGCGCTTTGTCAATTACATCAACAATGCACAGCCAATAACTCCTAGGATACATGCGCTAGAGCTCATTCCTGGTATCGGTAAGACCTATATGATGACGATAATTAAGGAAAGAGACAAGAAAAAGTTTGAAAACTTTTCAGATCTTCAGACTAGAGTAGGGCTAAGGGATCCTGCCAAGCTCATATCCAAGAGAATAATTGAAGAAATAATGGGACAGGCCAGAATGAACCTTTTCGTAAGAAAATAATTGCCAAGAAACAATATTACAAGGGCACTTGGTCAACATATGCTTGTTGACCGGCGAATCCTTGCCAAGATACTATCTGCTGCCTACATTGCTAAAGACGAAATTGTTCTTGAGGCAGGGACTGGTCAAGGGATTCTCACGGCAGAGCTGTGCAAATATGCCAAACAAGTAATTTCATATGAAATCGATATCTATCTATATAGAAGGCTCAAAGAGCAGCTCTTGTCGCGGTTTAAGAACTTGCAGTTAATAAACGCCGACCTTTTCAAAACCAAGGACCCGCATTCCTTTGATGTCTTTGTTTCAAACCTTCCATATTCGCGAAGCAGGGATGCCATTGAATGGTTATCTACACAAAAATTTGACAGAGCAATACTAATGGTGCAGGAAGAGTTTGCAGATAAGCTCACCGCAAGGCCAGATAGCAAGAACTATAGGGCGATATCTGCAATTGCAGCTCATTGCTTTGCTATTGAAAAATTGTTCAAAGTTAGAAGAGAATCATTTGAGCCGAAACCTAAGGTAGAATCTTCAATCATCAGGATTATTTCTGTCAACAGAATTACAAGGGAGGTGGTAAGAAATATCAATCTACTCTTCTCAAGGCGTAACAAGAAGGCATCATCTGTTGCTGCCAAGATAGGCATTATTGTTGATGCGAACTATGGAAGCAAAAAGGTAGATGAGCTTGAACCAAGTCATATCGTCCGAATGGCAGAGTTGATGTCATCAAATGTACGCTCCATCTGACGATACATTTCTTCTGGCAGATTGCATCCGACAATATAACGGCAGGCGGGCTCTTGAGATAGGAGTAGGATCAGGATTCTTGCTCGATATACTTGAAAAGAACTTTACCTACGTGGCCGGCTCTGATATTGACCTACAGGCGTTGCAACATTGCAAGCAGAAGAAGACGTCATCAGTGAATGTTTTACTTGTATGCTGCGACGCAGCGTCAGCATTTGGCATCGGCAAGTTTGACCTTATAGTAAGCAACCCGCCATACCTACCTAACGACGACGAGGACAACAATATTTTGGATCCTACTGTGCATGGAGGTCCTACAGGAATAGAAGCAATGATCCATTTTATTAATTCGGCCTTGCCCCTCCTCGCAGGAGATGGCAAGCTGCTGATTGTCATTTCCTCATTTGCCAATTCCTTGGCACTTGATAATATGGTTTTAGAGAACAATATGCACAAGAAGGTGGTGAAGGAAAAAAGACTATTCTATGAGACGCTCTCTATTGTCGAGCTAAGCCTTTGAGCACTTCTTCTTTTATTTCTTCTGTAGCAGATTGCGGGCCTGAAGAGCTATTTGATCTGCCATCTGAGATGTAGTTGTGGTTCCACCCAAGTCGTATGTAACATATTTGCCCTCATTGATGACGTCTTCTGTAGCTTGGAATATTGCCTTGGAGATTTGCTTCTCTCCAAGGTATTCTATCATCCAAGCACCTGAAAGGATGGTAGCAACGGGATTGACCTTGTTCTGACCTGCATACTTGGGCGCGCTTCCGTGCGCCGGTTCAAACATAGCATAATCATCGCCATAGTTGCCCGAGTAGACATTGCCAATCGATCCGACGTGACCTGAAGCACATTCTGATACGATGTCCATGAAAAGGTTGGTGCTGAGGAGTACACTCTTGTTGAACCTTTCCGGGTTTTTGACTAGCTGCTGTGTCATGTTGTCTATATAGTATTCTTCAACGCGTATGTCCTTGAACTGTTTTTGCATCTTTTCGACGGCAGCCCAGAAAATGCCATCTGTCTCTTTGAGGATATTCCGCTTGGTTATTGCATATAAAGACTCAAATCCTCTGTCCCTGGCAGCCTTGAAGCCTGCAGTGACAATTCGCTCACAACCTTTCCTTGTAGTTTTACGGATGGCTATCGCAGAATCATCGCTTATCTTGAATTCGATGCCTGCGTACAGCCCCTCTGTGGCTTCACGCACACACACAAAGTTAAGCTGTCTTTCCTGATTCTTGAAAGTCTTGATCGGCCTAATATTGGCGTAAAGCTCGAATTTCTGACGGATACTTACTGCGACGCTACGCGGTGCGTTTGGCAATGGTAGAGTAGTAGTCGGCCCTTTAAAGCAGGCATCCGACTCTTCAAGTAGTTTCCATACATCTGTAGAAATATATGAATTGCCTCCATTCTTTTGCCACCAGTCTGACCCAGCATCACATAGGACTAATTCAACCTCTGAATTGCAAGTTTTCAGAACCTTGATCATGGCATCAACTAGCTCTGGCCCGGTACCATCGCCTCTAATTATCACTGCAGTTTTTTTGCTAGCCAAACAAAGAGGTGGCCTCTTTTTTCGCTATTTATTCTTATTTACTTGTCAGCTTTATGCGTGCCACCATGCTGTTGTCCTGAGGAAATGCTGGCGTATCCGATGCCATAGGTACTGTGGTAAACTCACCTGCTTCGGAGAAATATGAATATTCTATATTGTAATTATTAAGGTTCAGCGTCTGAACTATATCTGTACCTGTCGAATTATCGACGACATTTATAGTATTACTCATATTGTAAATGCTCATAAAATCACCAAGTGTGAACCTGATAGGTCGGATGTATTCAATATGCACTATGTTGCCTACTTCATCTGTGTGTATGGGCCGTAAACAATCTTGACCGTCCTTGGGCTGTCGGCCAACATTATCTGGGAGCAGCATCTGCTTGTCATCAACAACTACTTCAATTCTTGGGTATAGCTGGAAGGATTCAATGTTATGTTGGCCTTCTTTAAGGCATACCTGGGTAGCAGGGGGCGGTGGCGCAAAGCTAGGTATGATCACGACTGCAATAAGTGTTGTTGCCCCCATAGCAATAACCGGTATCAGCAGCTCTTTCTTGCCCACCTTTCTCTTTGGTTTTTCCTCCTTTATCCTGCGTTTTGGCAACTGAGATGACTCTGAGAGAACATGCTGGGTATGGCACTAATAATAGTATTGCTTTGACTGTATATGTTATGTATATATGGCATCAAGGTCGCACAATAATAACAACAATAATTGCAAATAGTTCAGCTATCAGATATACACATTGGCGGCCTTTTCGTCCAGAGCGTCTTTGATACCGTAGTTGAAGAAGTCAATAAGCTTAAGCCAGATGCAATAATCGTGACTGGTGACTTGACAGATGATGGGTTGATGATCCAATTCGAAAAGGCAAGGAAGGAGCTTGAGCGCTTTGTCTGTCCAAACATGATCGTGATCGCCGGTAACCATGACTATCGTCATACCGGATATTTGCTTTTCAAGAAGTTCTTTCCCACAAAGCAGATCTATGAATTTGACGATGCTCTTATTTTCACAGTGGGCACGGCTAGGCCGGATAGAGACGAAGGAGAGGTAGGCTACCGCCAGAACCTCTGGATGGAAAAGACACTGAGCAAATATCCAGAGACCAGGCCCAAAATAGTAGCGATGCATCATCATTTGATAGGGATACCCGATAC
>JALZEV010000118.1 GCA_030861865.1 Thermoproteota archaeon
TTGGATAAAGTGTGACGTCGCGGATATTTTCGACTTTTGTTAATGCCATCATGAGCCGCTCAAGGCCAAGACCAAAGCCAGCGTGAGGTGGAACTCCATAATCAAATACCCGTAGATGGTAGTCAAACGCTTCAGGCTTCAGACCCTGCTTTGTCATGCGCTCCATCAGCTGATCTTTGTGGTTTATTCTGGTGCTGCCTGATGAAACTTCAAGTCCTTCATACATCAAGTCAAATGACTCGCATATTCTATTGTCTGCAGCGCTTGGCTTGATATAGAACGGCTTGGTCGAAGTTGGCCAGTCAATTATGAAGTAAAATTCATTGAGGTGTTCGTGTAGTATGCTCTTCATAATCTGTGGCGAAATGTCGTCTCCCCACTGTATGCGCTCGCCAGCTTCCTGCAGTCTATCAATGATGTCAGAATAATTATACTTTGAAAACGGTGGCTCCATGGAGGGTAGCTGAAGTTGTAAATACTCCAGATCATCTTGATTCTTTTCTTTTAATGTATCTACAATCTTTAATATCATCCTCTCAAGCAGCGACATGATATCATTATAGTCAACAAATGCACGCTCGACATCAATTGAAATTGCCTCTGATAAATGTCTGTTGGTGCGTGAAGGCTCTGCGCGAAAAATGGGCCCTATCTCAAATACGCTTTCAAATGCCATTGTTAATTGTTCTTTGTATAGCTGAGGGCTCTGTGCAAGGAACGCTTCTCTGTCGTAATAGAATATCGGAAAAAGTGCTGCACCTCCTTCTGTTGCAGTAGCTATCATCTTAGGCGTATTCACTTCAATGAATTTCTGCTCTGAGAGGAATGCCCTGATAGAATTGAGTACGGTCTGACGTATCTGAAATATCGATCCAAGATAATTTCGCCGCAGATCTACTGCGCGAAGATCAAGCCTAGTATCAAGGCCTACAGTTGACATCCTACTCTGAACAAGGAAAGGAGCTGCCTTTCTTGCAATTGAAAATACCCTGATCTCAATTGGCACTATTTCAGCGCCATTTGGAACCTTTTCCTGCGGCCTCACCTTGCCGCGTACACCAATAGAACTATGCTCCTTGACCTCTTTTGCCAGGTGAAAAAGCGAATCACTGCATTCACGCTTCTTTACTGTGATTTGGATTTCACCGTACATATCCCTTAATATGATAAACTGGATGTTGCCGTGATCTCTTATACTGGCAACCCACCCCATGATAATGACTTCGCTGTCACCTCCCGTAGAGAGGGCTATATCCTTGGAATAGTGAGTTCTTCGCCAATTTCTAAGATCTGCTTCCTGCAGCAATTCGTCCAATTAAACAGGGGTATATCGAATAGGTTAATTTAACCTTATCAGCATCAGTCTGTGTATATGTGTGTGTGATGGCAGTAGTGACGGTTAGCAGCAACGGAATGAGCCGCTAACCCAAGATTTCTTCCGCAATGCTATCGAGTACTCTGCTGACGGCTTGCTTTTTGACAAAACCAGTCACAAAATGAGGCTTGCCTCCGCCACGGCCATCTACGTCAGCAAATTGCTTAAATATTTTGTTTAAGTCAATCCCTTCCATTTTTTCATTGTGAGCGAAAACTATGTTTGCTCTTTCATCAAAGATGTTCGCAAGAAGGACTAGAGTATTTGGATTGATAATTATTTCACCTGCAAATTCTTGAAGTTGATCATCTGACAGGTTTTCAAATACCCCTTTTAGAAGCGTTACGCCACCAATTGTGACCGGCTGTATTCCTGCTAGCTTTTCTAGGCTAAGCGCTTTTAACTTTCTAGCGTTGATCTCATTTTCAAATCTAAGTTTTTGTACAGTATTTTCGACAGTGTTAATATTGGCTCTAAGTTCATTGCAGACTCGTAATAGCATGGACGACAAAGCGACAGCTGTATCTTTGGCTTTGCGGCCAACCACAAAGTCAACTTCGTATTCACTTCTACTTTTTGACAAGCGAGTAACTAGAAAAAAGTCGCATTCTTGCAGGTTGCTGGCATGCTCCATAGCGCAAGCCGCCACATCGTGATTTTCGATCTCTACCACTTTGACCTCAGATGCTGCTGTTATCCTTTCCTCGTTTGCACGCAAATCAGGTATCTCACACTTTGCTTCTTCAAGCGATGAAAATATACGTGTAGTTACTCTGCGGCCTTTGGCAATAAGTGAATTCACTTCTGCTTCAGCCTTGATCACAGTATCAAGATCAAGCTGGGGGATCAGTATGAAGGCGGTGTTGTAGCCGGAGCCTTTGTGCTCCACTTTTCTAACCTTCAAGGTTTGGTCGAGCAGTTTTTGTAGCGATCCAACGAATGCGTGCTCTGCAGTGTGAGCTAGCCTATTGTCATTTAGTGAAACAATAGGGATGTAGTCCTAGCTTCAGCTATAAATGCTATTGATAAGAAATTTTAATCTCCTGTAGTTAACTGGGAGCTATTGACTAGAAGGACTGCTACTGGCAATAAACTTACAATTGCGACTCTTGGCTCCCATTGTTCATTACAAGTTCTTAAGGGTGCGAAGGATGAAGGTTTTAGGACATTGCTTGTGTGCGAGAAACGTCGGCTAGGGCTATACTCAAGGTTTGAGTTTATTGATGAAATTGTCGAGGTTGGCAGTTTTGCAGAGATCCTCGGGGATGCGTGTCGCAATCGTCTCAAGCAGGCAGGCTCTGTGCTGATTCCCCATGGTACTCTGATATCTCAGATGAAAAGCGACGAAATTGAGAAGATAGACACACCTGTATTTGGCAACAAGTGGATATTAAGGTGGGAGGCGGACAGAGATCTCAAAGAAAAGCTGATGAAAGAGGCAGGCCTCAAGACTCCCCGGACTGTCAGATCGAAAAATGAGATCAAGAGGTTATGCATTGTGAAGTTACACGGGGCAGCCGGTGGGCGTGGCTATTACCTTGCATGGAATCGCGAGAGCTTTGAAGAAGGTGCAAGACGGCTAATTGATCAAAAGATAATCAGAGGAGAAAGCGATCTGTACATTCAGGAATTCATCAGAGGTGTGCCAGTCTATTTGCAATATTTCTATTCACCAATAACTAAAGAACTTGAGCTGATGGGAATAGACCGGCGATATGAATCAGATATTGACGGCATAGGTAGGATCCCTGCAAAACAGCAACTTGGTGCCGGCAGCATAGAGCCGTCATACACTGTCGTTGGAAACATACCGCTTGTTCTGCGTGAGTCATTGCTGGAAGAAGTATACAAGATAGGCGAAAACTTTGTGCATGCTGTAGAGCGGCTAGTGCCACCAGGGATGCCTGGACCGTTCTGCCTTGAAGGAGTATATGACAGCGAAGGCAAATTCACAACTTTTGAATTTTCCGCAAGGATTGTGGCTGGGACGAACCTCTACCTTGACGGTTCACCTTACTCTGGACTGTTATATGATGAGCCCATGAGCATGGGGAGAAGAATAGCACGCGAATTAAAGGTAGCAAAGAAGAAGGGTAAGCTGGATAAGGTAATAACTTAAGCGGTTTATTATCAAAACAATAGTATGAGTATCAAGAAAAGAGACTTGTTATATTGTGAAGGAAAATTTTTGATTCCCAGATTGGGGTCCATGAACTGTAAGAAACAAGATCATATAAGAAAGATTGAAAGGAAGATCGCCGCTATATTGCATCTAGTAAGTTACACTAAAGGAGCTACAAATTCAACTAGATTGTAAGCTTGATCTTGGCAGTAGTTAATCATAATGTGATTATTAATCTCTGTATAGCATCCCCCACAACAATCCTTAAAATGCCCTTATTCTTCCACACAATATCAATGACTACAACGAAGAAGACCAATAATGCATTTTATGTGGACTCTGTTATGCTACATTAACGCGCCTAAATAATAGGCACTTCCTCCCCTTGAGTATTGTAGTGCAAAGCTTTAAAGCGCATCGATGAGCTCCCAAGTTTTGTGCAAGACATCAAGCTGGTTTATTCTACTGCTGACCGGCCAAAGCTCAACTCACCACATCTTATCTGCGGGTTTCCTGGCAGTGGTTATGTTGGCAAGCTTGCAGTTGATCATCTTATACAAGAGCTACATGCAAATCACCTAGTTGATATCTATTCCAGCTCTTTTCCGCCACAGATTATGATAAAGCCTGACGGTACAGCTGACATAATGAAGAACAGTATCTTTTGGTGGCATGGTGATGGAGCTGACCTGTTGTTGCTAACAGGCGATTCGCAGCCAGCCAACCCTGACTCAGAATACGCTCTAGCAGAAGAAGTGCTTGGTTTGGCGGAGCGATTCGGCACACAGCAGGTGTTTACGCTTGCAGCATATATCACCGGCGTCTTTGTCGACAAGCCGAAGATCTTTGGTACGGCCACAGACTCTGAAACAGTCAAAGTCCTTTCATCAAATAACATATCGATAATGGATAGTGGAAGCATTACAGGAATGAATGGTCTTGTCATCGGCATAGCAAAGTTGCGCAACATGAAGGGAGCATGTCTGCTTGGAGAGACGTCTGGCTACGTGGTAGATGGTAAGGCATCCAAAGCAGTGCTTGAGACCCTTCTTCAGATAGTCAATGTTAGAGTTGATATGGCAAACTTGGACAAGCGTGCAAAAGACACTGAAATGTTGATCCAGACAATAGAGCAGCAGATGCTTGCAGCAAAAGGCGGCAGGCAGTTTGAAGGTCAGCAGCCACCTCAAAAGCCCCGCGACACTGGTTATATTAGCTAGACCTTTTTCAGGCTACCAAACTTTCCAACGTTGATACCGTCTTCGCCCTTGAACGTGTTGATGTAGCCATTCTCTATCGAAACTGTGTCGCCGGGCTGGATCTTGTTTATGTCGTCGCCCCACAATGAAAGCTTAATGCTCCCCGTTTCGTCTGAAATTCTTGCGTCAGCCACTGTATTTGTCCCTCCAGCCTTAAGGTTGACTGTGCGAGGCTCACCCACGCTTTCTACTTTGCCTGTGACGCTTACATTGCGCATTCCCGACTTCAGCTCGCCTATCTTCATATATTTTCTGCTAAAGCTGCATCTAATAATAAATGTTTTACATGGTAGCTACAATAAGCGAATGTCCACAATCGGTGCAAACCAACTTTATCCCAGCCATCGTCTTTTCCCGTACCTCGTGAACTGTCTTTGAATGGCACTTTATGCACAGCCTTGAAACAGTCTCTGGCTTAGGCATTAGCATATTGTACTGGCACCAAGCAAATTTAACCTTATTTTCACCTACCGCAACTATGAAATAAGGTTTTACAGGCAAGACGAATGAGCGGAGGGGTAGCGAAGCCTGGTCAAACGCGCAGGACTCAAGATCGGATGTTGTGGCACCATTTCTTCTCGCAACATGTATGTAGAGAAAAAAGCGAGATGAGTGATCCCGTCCCTTAGGGGTTCGTGGGTTCGAATCCCATCCCCTCCACCTTGATCCTTTGTATACAATGCCCCCACCGTAATACATACCACAAATTGTGTGCGCCAGCACCTAAAACATAAGCTCAGTCTGAAAACGTAAAAATCGATCCTGACTTAAATTTGCCAATCTCTGGTCTCAGCTTGCATACATTATCTTTTCTTCTTCCTTTAACTTTTCGCAAACTATCCGATATCCATATCATATAACAATTTAATATGATATGTTTCTCGATCGTTCAGTAATTTATTACTATTTTTTTGCTGAACTGGGCAAAACACAAAATTCAAATTATTTTTTGTATGCATAGTGTCCCGTGGCTCGTAAGTCTACAGTGCTGATACCGGTAATAGTTGCTGCTGTCGCTGTAGGTGCCCTTGGCATAGCATTTGTCCCACCCGAGATCAGAGACAAGAACACTGGCTTTCCAAAAGGCACAGTCCGAATAGACCATGATGTCATAACGGTCGAAATTGCAGAGACTGCCGCTGAACAGCAAAGATGGCTTACATTTAGGCAGGACAGGCTGCCATTTGACACTGCCATGCTGATCAAGCATGAGGAGCCTGACCTCTACGAGGTATGGATGCTCAACATCGAATACAACCTTGACTTGATATGGTTTGACGAAAATGGTAATGCAGTATACATAAAAGAGAATGTACCTCCGTGTAGTAACCTAGTTGAAACAGTGAGTTGTACCTACAAGACCACAAAGCCAGCATTGTATCTTATGGCTGCGACTGCAGGTTTCATAGACATCCACAATATTGCTATCGGTTCCAAGATGACAACAATCTCTGTTTAGCTTAATTAGA
>JALZEV010000142.1 GCA_030861865.1 Thermoproteota archaeon
CATTGGCACGCAAATTGTCAATAACATATGCGCAATAAATTACCAGTGACTCATTGATATTGATTTTTAAATTCTTGTCAAGCTTTTCTTTGATCATATTCACTGAGTTGTAAAAAAGTTTCTCATCCGATTCGTCAGCATGGAAAAAAGTGTGTCTAAAAGGAGCGGTGTCCTGTTCTCCTTTTACTGTTAGTTTAATGTGTATCATTTATCTAGCTGATACCCTTGTCTTTGAACCATAATTTAATGGTGATCTCTTAGGTACCTTTGATTTCGGAGCCTTGCCAAAGTCATATGTGTGCCCTGTGCCACGGTAATTCTTGGGTCTTACTGGCTTGCCTTCAGTCATACCTTTTTTTGTGAGGGACAACCCTGCCAATAGTTCGACAATCAACCTATTGGCTAGACCTGATGTAATTCCACCGTTGTATGAGCTTACGTCACTTACGTCATAGGTTGGTGATACTTCGACTAGATCAAATGCAAATCTGTCTGGATCGAATGAACTTGAAAGTAGCCTCATCAGCCTCATGCCTTCTCTTGATGTTAGCCCGTTTGGTTCTGGTTCTCCTGTTCCTGGAGCATAGGCTGGATCAAATGTGTCAATGTCCCAGCTAACATAAACTGCGTCAACATTGTCATTGGCTCGGTCTGCTGCTTCCTTTGCAATCTGATCAATTCCAAGCTCTTCTACATCCAGCATAGTAAACCATTGAAAGTCTTGATCTGCCATCCATTTGTACAGATCCGGACCAGGCCAGTATCCTCTAGGTCCTATCAGCGTGTAGTTCTTGCCTTTCAGGCAGCCTAATTCCATGATTCTTCTGATGTGGGCTCCATGGTCATACTTGAAGCCACAAAGGCCCTGTGGAGCACAATCAGCATGACAATCGATGTGAATCATTCCTATATTCTTGTATTTCTTGGCAAATGCACGAACATTTGGAAATGTAATCGAGTGGTCGCCACCAAGCATTACAGGGATTCCATCAATATCCAATACTTCCTTTACCTTTTGAGTCATTCTCCTATGGGACTCCACCACATCACCTGGCGATACTACCACATCACCATAGTCTACTGTTCTGAAGACTCCAAATGGATCTACTCCAGTCTCAATGTTAAAGTGCTCATATGGTGGTGATGGTACTGTGGATGCAGCGCGTATAGCCCTTGGACCGTATCTGGCACCTGGGCGGATTGTCGTTCCAAAGTCGAATGGTTCACCAACGATCGCTATGTCGGGCTTCACTTTTTGCAACTCTTCATGACTTCTGATCCAAGGCAACTTCAGAAATGTTGGAATTCCCACAAAAATGGGTTCATCATTGCCTCTGTACGAGTCACCATAGAATTCCATTCCCATTTTGATTCTCCCCCTATATATTAGACGATTATTTTTAAATATTTCCGACTAGTTTGGAGCGATATGGATGCATTTTGAGAAGTATTGGGATTGCGCCGATATATCCAATAGGAAGAAAAGCTGCAATCAAGCAAATAGTTGTTGACTAGGCATTGTGGAAGATAGATGCCAGGAATATTGACTACGGATCCATAGGCTAGTCATGAAGCTACTGTGTGTATGTCTTTAATGTATAAAGAGAACGAACATATTTCGTTATTAGTACTAGTTCTTCGAACGCTAGGGCATATTAGTACGAAACCCATCTAAGTATGCTAGGCGCTAAAATGTTGCTTGTAGATGGCTTCGGTTAAGGGAGTTATCTATAGTACTTACATGAATAATCTAATAGAAGGATTTGAACAATAGATTAATGATAGAGCAAAGTGTTTGATAACCCTCTCCCTTAGGTGAGAAGAACACAGATTTTTTGAGACAGCGTTTATCGAACTGGTTGAAATTACTTATACTATACCTATATGTGAGAATAGACAGGGTACGGTTTATGACATCTAGTGAAGGGCCGCAGTGAGTTAACGAAACCGCAAGATATTTTGTTATTTTATGCACCTGAATCTCTCTGATAAAAAGTCATCATACTTTTAAATGAGTAGCATATATATTGATAAGCATGAATCCTGTAAAATCAAGTGCAGAAATCGAAGATGCCGGTAAAAAGGCAATAGTTGCACTTTATGGATCGGATGTTGAGGATTTTAAAGTGAGAGTTGTATTGCCTTATGCATCAGACCAGCTTATAGCTAAGGGCGGTTTGCCTACCGAAGAGAGAAGAGATTCTTGGGACGTACAAGTAACATTTCTCTTAAATGGAACTCAATATACTGTTGACTTAATAATTCAAGAGAAGGACGGACAGATCACTTATAGTAGGCTTATAGATAAGATGACACCTATTTAGTTTATCCATGGTCTACTGATGAAATTAAATAAAATAGTTTTTAACGGCAAGATATAATATAATACAATAGATAATCAAAAGCAGTGACGACTGCAACATCTGGACCAAAGAAGTATTAAGCAAAAACGGCAAAAGATAATACATCAGAACATGTGCTGTGGCAATAAAGGCTATCACTTTTGGTTTTTGATAACATAGTTGACACGCATACATGATAGCCGGCTAATCCATGTACACTAAACAAGCCAAAAGCGACCAGCGTAGATAACATGTTTGGGCACTTGTGAAAATATTTCTCTTCAGAGACCTGCCTCAGAAGATTGACGGGAAGGTAAGTGCTATATCTACTGAGATATAGACAACCTTAAAAAGGCATCCGCATGCAATCTTCATATAGCAGGAGTTAAAAGGGCAGAGGCGGCAAGAATTGCTATTCTTTCGTAAATATTTGAAAGATCTCGATTCCGTAAGAAATGAAGTTCAGAGAATAATTGCCAAGCAAAAATCAGGCAGCCCCTATGACGTTTCACCATTCAGAGCCGTGATAAAAGAACTGCTGGATTCAATCTCTGACTTCAACCTTGATTGGAATAATTTACCAGTTGTTTTCAGAATTGCAAGAATAGTAAAAAGCAGCACAAGTCAGCAATATGATTTGAATGCCAATAACGCTAATGAAAGCGGCAGTGGAGGCATAATTACATACCAAGAAAATATTGTGCTTCCGGACACCAAGCATGATCTGGAATTGGTAATAAAGATGTTAAATTATATGCGCGAACGGAAACAGCTCAAAAGAACAAATATGCCTCTATTTATTCACCCTGATGAAATCCTAATCGCATATAGAGAAGGAAAAATCCCTTCCTCAAGCACTGATATTCAAACTCAAATGGCGATTGTATTTCAAAAGGGTTCGATAATGCATATTGGCTTTGTATTTGGAAGGGATTATGTTATACTTGACAACTAGTCATTCTATTTAGTATCATTTAACAGCCCTTTCTTAGTGCGATAATAATAGGTATGATCGTCCTACTATTTCGCCCTTCAGTTTGTTGTACTCGCTATCTTGTTAGCTTCTTAATGAGCATATTGATACTTTCGTAAGAAGCTGTTCATAATCGCATATCCACCTTGCAGAAAACAAAAGATTTTCGCTATGATCATATTTGATGATATCGTCGTCTCTATTACGGATATAGCTTACAAAATCATAATGCAAAAATAAATTGCGTGGCAGATCTCACAAAAATTGAGGATCTATATTGTTCGTTTATAGTGCAACTCATGTCAGCGCACCACCATAACGGGACAAGGAGCGTTAGTGACTACTGCATTAGCTATGCTACCAAGTAAAAGCCGTTTAAAGCCTGTAAGACCCCTTGATCCCATGACTATTAGGTCAATACTATTTTTCTCTGCATAGTTTAGGATAGCGCCAACTTTTGAATCTCCATCAACTATTTCGGTCTTTAGTCGTATACCCTTCTTCTTTGCAGCTTCTTCAATTTGCTTTAGCCACTGCGAGGCAGCCTTCCTTCTAGTTCTTTTGAACCCTTCGACGAGCCGTACATTCCCGTATTTGGCCTGCGCTCCTATTGCTCCGCCTTGCTTTATATCTTCCAATACATGCAGTAGTATAAGTTCTGCATCACTAGCATCTAACTCTGCTAGACGAGCCGCGTATTGTAGTGCCTTCAATGATGCACTGGAACCATCAACTGGGACAAGTATCTTCCTAATAGATATAGTAGAAGACAATAATGATGCGACATCAGCCATGAGTAAAATATTTTTTATGAGATATAAAAACATGGCACTCGGCGAGGCTGATTCAAGTCATGCAAAGTTCGCTTGCTTCAGCTTAAGAATATACATGTACTTCTGAGATCAGTTCTTTGACTTGAACATGTCGAGCATAAACTAGCTCGCAACCTAGGTGAAGGTCTTTGTAGAGCACTTCCGATTATAATCATCCTTGCAATTTTTCATAGTTCTCATCAAGCCATGCTTTAACGTCAGACAGGTTGTAACTGACATGTACCTGCCACCAGATTTCTCTTTTATCGCGCACGTGTCAACTGTGTATAATATCTCTGCTTTACCCCACTCATCAGGATTATCAGCACGCTTGGAATAAACATTGCAGGACAGTAATCTTCCATAATCTTTTGCAGCTTTGCAATTATCACCGGTTTGAGGCCAATAATGGTGTATCCTTGACCAGGCACAGGAAGTTGAAATGCCTCCTCCGAAATTACCCTTTTTAACTAAGAAAAAGTATACGCTTTTACTTTAGGGCTGGCTCAGTGTACCCCTTAAGGTCCTCTCCATTTATGATATCCTCCTCGGGTGGCACATAATCGACAACGCCATGCCTCTTCTCTCCAGGATACTTCTTCTGTGTCGCAAGCGCCACTGCAATAAACAGAGGAACCGATATTGCAGGGGGTATCATAGTGTCAAGCCCGGCCCATTCCTCAGGTATGATGAAGAACATGAGTAGTCTGAGCGCAGACCCGACTATCAAGGATGTTAACGCGGCCGGCATATTGGCCTTCTTCCAGAACAGACCAAACGTCAGCGGTCCCCAAGCACCCGCAAATACAATGTCAAAAGCAAGTATTAGATAGACACCGGGCTGAGGAATCAAGTATCCTAGAATGAATGCTCCAGCCATCATAGGCACCATAAATATACGCGTCGTAATGAGCAGTTTGTGATCCTTCATACCCGGGCGTTTTAATATCCTCTGCAGTATGTCCCTCTGTATGATATTCCTTGACATGACTGAAGAGATTGCAAGAAGGCCACCGCTTGCTGTGGACATTGAGGCGCCGAGTACGCCCATGAGTAGAGCGACGCCTATGGCGAAGGGAACGTGGTTGAGTGCAAATGTTGGGTAGGCCAAGAACGGATCTTCAAGCGTCGGCAGCATGAACAGCACAAATATGCCAATCATGCTTGTAGGTATGACAGTAAGAAAGGTCAGACCCGCGCCCATGAATGCGCCTCTTTGTGCAGTCTTAGGATCCTTAGCTGCAAAGACGCGTTCCATAAAGTCAAGTGCAACGATATCACCAACGGCAAGAGCCATTATGCCTGCCCAGTTGACCAGCGCTCCATTGGCTACATCGTACAAGCCTGAGAGGTCAAGGTATTCGGGAGGCGTAGCAGAGAGTACTTCACCAAAGTCGACTCCAGTGTAGCCAGCCGCAACAAAGATGAAGGCAGCCCAGAAGGCGCCTATGGCCAGATAGACTTGGAAAATGTTAGTATAGGCGGACGCGAAGAGTCCACCGGCAAATGTGTATACTAGCACTAACACTGCCGCTATGATCATTCCCCAGAAAAAGTCTATTCCGAAAACGGCCTCAAGAATAAAACCACTTGCTGCAAAGTTACCGGCCACCAGAACAATGAAGCTTATCATCATTAAGATACCTGATATGCCCTCCGCGCCATTGCCGAAACGTCGGAAGTAAAAGTCTGGAAGGGTAAGCATTGCCATCTTGTTCAGCTTCTTGCCATAAAAAAGCCCCGTTAGGAGAAGACAGCTGCCAAGGCCAATAGGGATCGCGGCGCCAGCCCAAAAACCGAATTCAAAAACAAGCCCGACGTTGCCAAGCGATGAATTGCCATCAATGGACTGAGCTGCAAGCATGGTTCCCACAAACATAAGCGGCAAGCTCTTTCCAGCTACCATGAGTCTTCTGCTGCTTTTCTTCACTAGTTTTCCACTGAGGGTTCCGACTATGACTGAAAGGGCCAAGAAAGCAATTACAGCTATACCATATCCGTCCAGTACAGCCATTCTCCAAGTTTATATTTAGTAAATATATAAGAATTACTCAGCAAAGAATCCACTTTTTGAAGCGATATCACTTCACGGCCCGACGGGCCCGCTCCTTTATCAGTTCTTTTTAGAAGGGTTCTGAGTTAATAAGATCAATGTTAGCTTTAAACTTTATGCTCACAACTTAGAGAAAGAGAACACCAAAGCTGCTAATTTAAGCGGCCAAAGAGCCAAAAAGACAGAACTATTGTTATTTGCCGACAATTTCCTTCTTCTATTTTGTTGGTTCTTCGATCCTTTTTGTATAAACTCTTT
>JALZEV010000143.1 GCA_030861865.1 Thermoproteota archaeon
AGTAATCTGGGTCACCGCAATCAATCAGGTATCTTGCAATAGGATAGTGGCAATATGTGATCGCATTCTTCTTGGTGAAGTCTTTGTCGTAAAATGGAAGCATATCCCCATGCGTATTAACTGTGAGGTTATAATTGCGTGGGCTATATTTTTGGAGGATATTGAGTGTTCTAACCTTTTTGATATCCTCGCTTACGCTTGTGCCATAGGCATCGTGTATCAATGGCATATCAGGCTTTTCAACTGTAGAGAGCTCAACATCAATCCCCATAGTTGAAATCGCCTTTATCGTGGCGACTGCAAGACGCTCGCCGCCTCCGCGAGCATTCAGACTAATATGAACAATATTTGCAATCAAATCAATATAATATATGCTATACTACAAATTAACTGCTACCTAATTCGCTTCATGCAGAAGTTCGAAAAGAGTTCGTACTATGATAGTTAAATAATATTTGGATTGTTGGTGCGCTAACTAGTTTATATTAAAGTCTGCACTGACTAGCAACACTAGTTTGGCAGAAGCCTTTTGACGATGCTTTTGTGGCTCTCTGAACTTACTATTGCAAGCTTTCTACTTGCATATGGGGCTGAACATCTGTCAAAAAAATATGGTGCAAAATTTGTGGGGCGGACACTGCTAAGCATTGCGACTACTCTGCCCGAGATCGCCATAGTCATTTATGCTGCAGCAGGAGGCTTTTACGGCACAGCAATAGGGTCAGGCCTTGGGAGGTTCAAAGAGATGGTACTCGGCAGCGTCTCAAACAAGGTGCTGCATCATGCTAAGTGCTCTGTGATGATCGTGAAATAGTAGAGTCACAAACAGCTTCTGTTCCAACTCATAATTACGGAGCTGTCATTTTGATAATTTTTGATTCTTACAGTATTGAGCTCTTGCTCGAGCTTTGACTTATTCAATTCATGAGAAGATGTTGATGCGTGTTGCTTTGCTTGGCTTACGCTCACCATGATGCCGCCGCCACAAATGTTGCACTTTAGTTGTTCTTCCGGTACCATTTAGGAAGATTGGTTAACCTCTCATTATACAGATAATAGGGCATTTAAGTTATGCAGTCACTTAGGCGGCATGTATATAGAGTATATATAGAGTGTATACAAAGATTCTTAGTAACCTCCTTTCAAAGTATAAGATAGCATGCTCTAGTGGGAAAGAGTAGCATGAGAAGGACGAATGCCTAATGTTTTTTCCTTGATCTGGAAAAGGTTCCAGATATAAAGATCATCCAATTACATAGACAAGTCTCTTGGTATCAGCGACAACAAAAACATTCAAAAGCAACTGGCAGGTAGATAAGCAGTCGTTTGGAGGCCCGCATAATGACATCATCAAAAAGGGAACTTAAAGAAAAGGAAAATCAACAGCGCCTTGCTCGCGCCATTGAAACTCTGGACTCAATTACAAGAAACAGCGATATCCAGAAGAGTATTCGAAACATGATAAGAGAAGTTCTTCTTACACTCAAGGATGAGAAGAGCGGAAGCGTCTCAGTGAGGGCTGCAAATGCAATAAGTCTGCTTGACAGTGCAACTCAAAGCCCTCAGATGCAGTCACATATCCGCACCATGTTATGGCAGGTAGTCTCAACTCTAGAAAGTATAAGGGAATAGCTCTAGCGTGTGTTCTTCACGGGTTTTACTGGAGGAGGTAGCTTCTCAAGCTTGTGGGTAGGGTTGGCAAGGTAATGCCTAGAAGCGCCTTCCCCGCTTAGGACAATATTGCAGTGGACACATCTATATCGTATAGCCATATTGTAAGTGCAAGAGGTATTGCACCTACATGGCTAAAAACAGTATGGAAATAACGATACAGAAAATAGCGCAACGCACGGTGTCGCTAGGTTTAACAATGCGAAACCTGACAGTATATCCTCTCTTGCGATCTCTAGATAGGAAGCATATCTTCTACACACACGATTTACACTTTTAGAGTATTTGAAAGCCATAACTTGCATAAGTGTCCGCCTTCCTATTTTGAGTTATACTCTTTTATAGAGAATTTTTAGATATATCGTCTTATATTTTTCAACGATATTGCATTTGGGAACATCGTACTCTGAGCTGTCTGCTGGGTCATGATCGACAATTGCACATGATGGCTAGTATACCCTTCAGTGATACGATGTTCTTCCAGCCATCACATTCGGTCCTCTTGATACAAAAGATAATAATAACACATCATATCCTATGAGCCGGTATTGCAGATGAATGATACATGCACTGCAGAAAAAATTGCGCCAGCGTAGAGCCAGCCAAGCAACAGGACAAACGCTCATAATTGGCTATCTTTAACATGGCCATAGAGCGCTCACAGCAATTGACCGTTCTAATTTGAGAAATACCTCTGTTTTGCATCTGATTTTCTTCTTCTTCTTCGAATGAAGTCAATCACATAATAACATAGGAGATATATGATAGGAGAGACTTAAAAGTATCCTAACGGAGTTGTAGAGTATAGATGGGTTATAACAAACTGACTCCAGAACAAGAAAGAGTTATTGCGGATAAAGCAACAGAAGCACCCTTCACTGGCGAATATGACAATTTTTATGCGGATGGAACATTTATCTGTCGGAGGTGCAATGCCCCTCTTTTTTCATCTAAAAGCAAGTTTAATGCAGGATGTGGATGGCCAAGTTTTGATGAAAGCTTCCCAAATGCAATTGAACGCATACCAGATCCTGACGGCATAAGAATAGAGATACAATGTTCAAACTGTGGTGGGCATTTAGGGCATGAATTTCTCGGAGAAGGCTTGACAAATAAAAACACTCGAGATTGCGTCAATTCGTTATCTATGCGTTTTATTCCAAAGGGAAAGGAGTTGCCAAAAATAGTAAATGAATGACAAGTTTGAGATCGCAACACTTGCTAATGGATGTTTCTGGTGCAGTGAAGCAATTTTCAAAAGACTCAAAGGTGTCAAATCTGTTCTACCTGGTTATTCAGGAGGACTAGTGAAAAATCCTTCCTATGACCAAGTATGCACAGGGAAAACCGGGCATGCGGAATCAATTCAGATACAATTTGATCCGAAAGTTATACCTTTTGAAAGAATACTGAATGTTTTCTGGCATACACACGATCCAACCACTCTTAATAGACAAGGTAACGATGTTGGTACGCAATACAGGTCTGCAATCTTTTATCATAACGAAAAACAAAAAGAGATTGCTGAGAAATCGAAAAAGAATCTTGGGAAAGAAGGCCTTTACAAGGATTCCATTGTGACAGAAATTACTCCCTTTAATAATTTTTATGATGCAGAGGATTATCACAAGAATTATTATGATAAGAACCAAGATGCACCCTATTGCAATTTCATTATCGATCCTAAAGTGCGTAAATTGGTTCTGAAGTATGGAAATGACGTAAAAGAAGAATATCAATGAAAAAAGTAGCTACTACGTCATTAGTCTTAATTCGGCGCTACCGAATAAAACTGAAAAGACCTGGCACCATATATGAGGGCTGTATCATATTTTGATAGGTCCGTTCCCTCTGGAATTTTGTAATTTTGGTCTCCAACAACATTCCCTTTTAGTCTGCCAAGATTGACAAAGTCAGAATTGCCCCTGTCTGTTGAAAGATAAACATACAGGTCAGGTCCATTGGTCGATCTGAAATCTTCGAGCCTTAGGAAGTTGCTGCCATCACGCAATTTGATAACTTTTGCTTGACCTTCCACGTTGTGTATTCCATAATTTACTCCGACAAACGTTCCAGAATACGTCGTAGATATTTCTTTTTCTTCTCGTCCTCCGATTGTAGCCGTTTCCTCGTTGACAATGATACCATTCGTCTGAGCCGCTACCTTCATTATCATGTCCCTTTCTTCATTGCTCATTTGCTGGCCCTTTACTCTTCTTTGTTCTTCAGTCATCTCCATGAAGTCTTTAAATTGTTGTTGCATGGCGGCCATATCATTATTATTATTATTGTTGCCGTTGCTTACAGTAGAGGCAGCGGTTCGTTAATCTCTGTGTTAATGAACAGAGGCGATGTAGTATAGATTTCCAAGTGGAACTGCAACTGCAGCTATCCAATGATTATTCCTTTCTTCCGACTCATGCTCCATGTTCATTTCCTGACTTAATTTCACCAATAGCTTTTAAAAGATATTTGAAGAAGGGAAGATATATAGACAAATTGGCTTTTTCATAGCTGATATATAATATTATAGATATTTTGTTCATCCAATTATTGATGAGGTGATCTTGGAGTAGCTAACTTTTACGGCTTAGCTCTCGATTACCTTTTTTGCCTCTTCTGTTATAATTTACCAAAAACAATTAGAGTCGCGATATCCATAGTCTAGCATGGCTAAAACCTCTTCAACAAAAAGGTCCTCTTCTTCTGCAAAGTATGATATCATCATAAACGCCAAAGCAACAACCACGAAGATCATAGATATCACAAATGAAACTCTTCGGATCGAGAGCAATGATAAGGGACAGGTTAGAGGAAAACACTATTCCGGAGTTCATTGGGACACAGTGGAAGCGACAATGTTAGCAGATGGGAGCGCAAGCTTGACAATAAAGTATCTGCACATGACAAACAAAGGCGAATCTATTGTGGGAACAGGAACAGGAACTCAGTCAACTCCAAACCAGAGGGGAATTGCAAGAGTCACAGGTGAGGGAACAATGTGGACATCTGCTGCTCGATTATCGCATCTAAATGGAGGTAGATGGAAAGTTGAAGGAGAAGTGAATACGATTAAAGAGACTGTAGCGGTAAGGGGTAATTTCGAAATCGCGAGTGCCTAAGACCCTGATTTTATCTTAATCGCACAATATCACTAGGTTTAACGTAGCGAAAGCCGATAATGGTTTCTGTCTTTTTCCATCTATAGGACTGTGTTGTGCACATAGTTTACGCTTCTTTAATGAAGCTTCGATGTCGTTATTTGTATCTTTTATCGTCTTTCTATTTTGAATTAATGGCATATGAATAATGTTATGGATAATCTCAAAGAGATGGGTACATACAATGACGCACTTGAGATTCTCGGCTATGGTATCGCTGAAGATATAGAGGCAGAGATCCTTAGTATAACTAGGGAGCAAAGAATAACTGAACGTTTACACGCTCATTTCGAAGTAGCCGGATCGGAAAATATCTTCTAGTTTTAGGTTGTCAAATAAAGCCAGATTAAAAGTAACTTTCTGTCCTTGAACTGCTTTACTTTCAACGCGTTTCCTTTCCAAAAAGTTCTGCAATAACCATGTAGTGGTGCTGATGATGTTGATATCAACTTTGACATCGTAATTTTTTGAAGTACGCTTAATACGATATTCATAGTCTTGTCCATGCAGGAGCAGTTCGTAGGTTAGAAATTCGAGCAAGTTTCTCTGGCTATCTGTAACCCCTTCTCCAGAAGTATCCTCATCAATAGCCTGAAAACGCCCTAGGTCTGGAAAGATCCTCAGGCCGTGTTTGTATGCATTGTATTCCTTGTGCCTCATGTATTCATGAACTAACCTGTTAAGATACTTTTTAGCGAATGTAGCAGAGTCTTTCGTTTTATGATACTTCTCGTGAGATTCAGTTATGGTCGGATAAAGTATATCTCTCAGCCAATTCTCTGGTTCTTTAATTATGGCGTCCAGTCCCTTTTCTTGCCAGAGGTTCATGATGTTGTTAAATTTGTTCTGGGTACATGTAGACATCCAAAACCAGGGCATGGCGGGATAGAAGTAATGACCAAGTACAGTCAAGAATAGACTCTCTGCAGAATGAAAGACCATCATATGGATTTCCATTTTCAGGCTTTCAATTATGAACTCGTCACTATCGATATCCTTGGGAAAGCGAAGCATCGACAATCTAGAACGATCTTCAATAAAATGCATAAGCGCTAGTCCTTTGTGCAACCAGTATCCGTATGGGTACCCGATCAAGTAGTCTTTCTGATATTCAATCAACGGTAACATTCCCACAAATCTTATTCTCTTTTCTTTGTCCGAGTCAAACAGTTTTTGCTTTTTCTTACTCTTCATAGTACATCCCCTTTTGGTTGTGTGCTATTTCCAACAATATAACTAGCTTGGAGGTAAGAACTATGGAAGGCCTAAACCAAGTCAGCATCAAACACTTCCTTTTTAAGGAACAGATTCACCCTTAAAATATCTCCCAGGCAAGCTTTAACGACAAAATTCGATAAACCTAGTTATTCAAAAGGCGACACGATTACTATCACTGGCACGGTAATAGAGATAGAGAACCACGCGAAACAATCTGGCTAGGTATTGTTGTGCTTGTGTTTCTGTAGGAGATAAGGACGGAAGTATAATGTGTACACCCTATGTATTACATTTTGCAAGATTTATACGATTCCTAGCTTTAGACAAGATTTAATGCTACTTTCGCAGCCAAAATGGCGCTTGTTTACAACTTCAAGAGTAGAAAGCGTAAATATTTGGAATGTGTTAATTGTATTATGGAACCTTCACGAAGTTCTGCAACGTCAGAGTTAACTTTGCTAGGCTCTGTCAAGTCAGGCACTGTTTGTGGACTTGTTGCAGCCTGGGCG
>JALZEV010000043.1 GCA_030861865.1 Thermoproteota archaeon
TTTTTCTTCCACTTCTCTATGATTGTGTGAGGAACGCAGTGCTTAAGCTCCATATAATAATACTCAAGTCTTTCAAGTACCACTTTTGTCAAGCCAAGTATGTTCATCTTATGGCCTAGTTCATCACTTAATGAAGTAACCTTGATGCGCTTTTCAAGATATGAAGAGATTGCTGACGAGTCAACATTAGCATTTATTCCAATTCCAACTACAGCGTAGTTGATTCGCTCCGCCTCCATGCTTATATCAATGAGAATGCCTGCTACTTTTTTGCCAGATATTGTAACATCATTTGGCCATCTTAATTTGGCATTAAGTTGTGTAGTTTTTTTGATTGCATCACATACTGCAAGCGCGGAGGCAAATGGAAGGAGCGTGATCTTGAGAGTGGAAATTCTTGGTCTTAGGACAACGGATAGCCATATACCTCCCATGGGCGATAGCCACTTTCGATTTTGCCTGCCACGCCCGCTCTTTTGTTGCCCTGCAATAATCACTATACCATTGGAACTGGGATTTTTCTCAGCAAGCAAGATTGCAAGGTTCTGAGTTGAATCCGTAGTCAGACGGTAGATTATTTTATCCTTGCCTACAAATGAAGTATGGAGCACCTTTTTAAGCTCCCATGGGAGAGGAAGGTTCGTCTCACCTGCAAGTCTATACCCCATCCTATGCTTAGACTCAATGTCATAACCGTATTTGCGTAGGGTCTTTATCCACTTTGAGATTCCGCTTGTTGAAATGCCTGTCTTTTTTGATAGGATTTTCCCTGATATGTATCCTTCTTGTAATCTGAGCAAGGAGAGAAGGTGCTCTTCTGACTGCATTTGGCATTAGTGTGTATAAGCAGCTATAATATAGTGATCAAATTTATTCTATCATCTTGTCTGCTAAGTTACTTCAATCATAATTTATATCTTCTAGATATTTTTTTGTTATGTGAAAAATCGCAGCAGACCTGACATTATGGCCATTATTCTGGAGTCTGCTAACGGTGGCATAACAAAGACAAAGCTACTTACTCGTGCTAACCTTACAAGTGGACAGCTTAAACAATATCTTGATGTCCTTATTACAAAAAACCTACTAGTGCAACTGGCTGATGAACAGAGAAGACATTTGGCTTACCGGACTACAGAAAAAGGCATAAGATACCTATCAATCTATTTTACCCTAAAAAATATTGCAGTCTTCCGACAGGAAGAATACTAATAACTAACTACTTGTTGTGTTATTGTTCCATTTGTAATAAACTGTACCGCCTCGACATGTCGAGTAGACGTCAGATTTGCCTTCTCTGAGTGAACTAGTAACTTCAAGTTCCGCCAACAATCGTTCAATTTCATAGTCTTGCTTTTTTGGCGCAAGTAAATTCAGAATCTCTTCTCGTGAGTACATCTTTGAAGGCTCCCGACGCAATATATTTTGTATTTCCTGCATCAGCTCTGTTGATGTCAAGCCAATCAATCACTTTTTCTTTGTCCTTGCCGACACTATAGACAGTACATCACGGTCCTTTAGCTGGTAGTTCACAGGCAACCTGATGCCGTCCCTGCCATCAAGAGCATATATTACGCCCTTTGCCAGCTCGGTATGGATCTCCTTTGCAAGATCCTCAACAGTAGATCCTGACCTCATAAGGTATACATCTGGCAGCACATTCCCATGTTTGTCTGAAAATTTTTGGATGTCAGCAACTGGGTATACAGCATTCATCTTGAGCAACTTGAATACGGCCACATTTATTGCAAACTGTACGCCGGTGCGCATATATTCACCTAGGATATCCTTGCGTATGAAGTTAAGTGCCCACTTTTGCTTGTCATTGAGCTTTGTCTGATCGTTTATTTCAAAGCGTTCGTCGCCGGGAATGTATCGAATGATCCCTTTGCTTTCTGCACGCCGGAGTGTAAGTTCAGCATCAGCACTTGCAGGTATTATTATAATGTCACGGTATTCTTCATGAAGACGCTTAAAGTTTTCTGTTGCTGTAGGAAGGTCGACTTTGTTTGCAACTATCAGCGTAGGCTTCGATATCTCACGCAAGCTCCAACAAAAGTTCTTGCTCTCCTCTATCCCAAAATTGTCAAATATATTCTCAGTCAAATTGTTCTGTGCAAGGGCAAGCTTGACATGATCTTCTTTTACCCCAATGCCCCGAAAAACCTCTGTTATGGCAGTAACAGTGTTCACACCTGAGCCAATAGCGCGTGATATCTTGTCCCTATTCGCCTCAAGCAGCTTTAGATACCACATGACAAGCTCCTCCTCAATGTCTGCAACATCTGCAATTGGGTCGCCTGTGCCAGGCTCCGCGATCTTGCCTGATGCGTCAATGCTGCCTGATGCGTCAACGATATGCAGCAAAGCGTCTGATTGTGCTGCTATTGTGAGGAATTGGTTGCCAAGTCCCTTGCCTTCCCATGCACCTTTGATTAGGCCGGGCAGGTCGACAAGCTCAACTGGAATAAAGCGCCAGCCATCTATGCAATCAGAGTTCTTTGGATTATCCCGCAGGTTGAACTCCTTGTGAACACAATGTGTTATCGCATGAGCGTTGCCCACTGCAGGCTTCTTTGTCGTGAACGGATAATTGGATACGTCCGCAGACAGCAGTGTGGCAGAATTGAAGAACGTCGTTTTGCCTGTGTTTGTCTTACCAATCAGCCCTATCTTGATCATGATCTTTTACTCTATTATTATTTATATATACACTGTGTTCAATGGACGTGGTGACAGACAATTACAAGGTATCCGACTAAACCTAGAAATCCTCCAAGCAGCGATAGGTGGATAAAGAAATCTTTCTTTTCAGCTGGTGGAAATTTTCTTTGCTTATAGGCTGGAATTGAGACCTGCATATCCCCTATTACTATACTATTGCTAACGGATAAGACTTGCTGCTCGCTTATTTAGCGAGCAAAATTTCTGCTCATTGATCTTCATTGATCTTCATTGATCTTAATTTTTTGGTTGCTTGGAATCCAATTTTGTGTTTCCTCAGTCTGTTGGACTCTATATTCGAATAGAGTACTCTTTGTAATTTTAATTGGAATTAGACTGTGGTTCTTTATAGAGTGATGTTAGAATCTCTTTTTAGATTTTCATGCCTGAAACTAAAAAGAAAAGATATATTTTCCAGACATTTTTAATTGTCTACCTGCTGTCGGTTACATGAACAGGCTTACTACTGCTTCTCAGCCATCGCTTATTTATGTCCATATAACTACTACCTGCTAAACGTGCATAGAAAATCGGCAGGATACCAATAATTATTATGGCGTTTGAATTCTTATGAATTTTTCGTTGCTTCTCCCTTTTTCGAAAAATTGTACTGCCGAATTCCAGCTCGCTATTTTTGAAAGGTTCTTGCTATTATTATCCTCTCTACCCCTCCAGCCTTCCAAGGGCCATTTTGATCTCATCACAGCGCCAGGATATTTCACTTATCTGGTCTGCAGTAAAATCAGACTCCCATCTGTCCAAGACAGTCTTGCAGATTTCGGCAGCGTTATACAGTATCGCCCAGTATGGGTGATGCTCTGCAGTTGTGTATGCTAGTTCCATCACCTCTCCTAAACCGGAAGATGCCCGATTGATATAGTGAGAACCTTCCCCATAGATTCTGATAA
>JALZEV010000058.1 GCA_030861865.1 Thermoproteota archaeon
TACTTGCCATGCTGTCCAGACTTTCGGCCAGCACAAGTTATAATTAAGGCTTGTCCGCTGAAGCATTGCATAAATAAATGAATGACGACAGCATATGGGATCCGCCAAAAAAAAGACCTATGCCAACCATTGAGGACATTGTAAACGCGCAAAAATTGCTGATAGGAACTGTTAGAAAGACACCGCTTCAGACTTCCAGAACCTTCTCAGGTCTTGCAGGGACAAACTTGTTTCTCAAGCTTGAATGCCTGCAAGTGACAGGCTCTTTCAAAGTCCGTGGTGCCTTTGTCAAGATCAGTAGGCTCTCTGACAAGCAGGCAGGCTACGGAGTAATTGCAGCGTCTGCAGGCAACCATGCCCAAGGGGTGGCATATGCTGCTATGATAAAAAAGATCCCATGCACAATTGTCATGCCGGAGACCGCGTCGCCAGCCAAAGTTGCAGCGACAAGGTCTTATGGTGCCAAAGTAATTCGGCGTGGCTCAAATTATGACGATGCATGGGAGGCAACGCAAGAGATTGCTAAGACAGAGGGCAAGACTATAATTCATGCTTTTGACGATCCCGATATCATTGCAGGCCAAGGCACGATTGGCCTTGAGCTTCTTGAAGATCTCCCAGATGTTGACAGAATATACCTGCCTGTAGGCGGTGGAGGCCTCGCTGCTGGCGTCGCAATTGCAGTCAAGTCGAGAAAGCCAGATGTCAGGATAATAGGCGTCGAGTCAAAGGCATTTCCTGCCATGAAGGAATCGCTTGCTAAGGGCTCACTTCAGTGTACAAAGCGTGGCTATAGTATAGCAGATGGCATCGCAGTGAAACAGCCAGGCGAACTTACTCGTGAAATACTTAGCAGGTACATAGAAGATATCGTCCTAATTGATGATACATCGATAGTAAAGACGATGTTTCTAATGATGGAGCGCGCCAAATTGGTGGCTGAACCGGCAGGAGCAGCCAGCCTCGCCTACCTTCTATCAAATGGCAGCAGCAGTAGTAGTAGCTATCCAGGGAGCAGGAAGGACAGAGTCGCCACCATTATATCAGGAGGAAACGTGGACATGTACCTCTTGGGCCAAGTCGTGGCAAAGGGCCTGATGCAAATGGGTAGATTGATTAAGATTTTTATCCTACTACCAGACAAGCCTGGTGCACTTAAAGGCGTAGTAGATGGCATAGCAGAGCTGAGCGTAAATATAGTTGAAGTGGAGCATGACAGGCTGAGTGCTCACATCCCTGCAGGAACTGCTGGCGTTTACCTAAGTCTTGAGCTAGAAAATGAAAAACATGCTGACCGTTTGGTAGAATTTCTAAAACAGAAAGGAATAGAGTTCAAGGTAGTTAGTTAGCTAGCCGACATAGTTGTATTCTCTTAGCCCTGCCTTGTCGGCAGTATTGCCACCTACCTTGACAAGCACAAACTCTTTGTGGGCTTGGGTAATTGAGTCATTAAACTCACGTTGGTTCCTGTGAAGCCTCTCGTACTCTTCCATTGTGAGTTTTTGTCTTGGGCCGATCTCTGCATCCAAGTCCATCTTCCTTACTATTTCCTTGTATTGCGACTGTACGATTCCACTAAAGACCATTGCGCTACTACCGCTGCCGTAAGATCCGAAGCCAATCCGCTTTTGTTCAAGGTCTATCCCTTTCTTGAATTCAAACTCTAACATACTTCGCAGACCCATATACATGGAAGCAGTATACAGATTGCCAATGATAGCAGATGCTTCAAGCGAGCTAGTCATTTTTTTCTCGTATACTTCGTTGTAAAAAGATGTCTGCATAAAAGCTCGCCTGAACTGCTCGTCAGCCTTCATAAATTCAGTGTCAGCAAGAATTGACTCAATTGTTCCACGAGGATCCTTTGGCTGAGGCTCGGTCATCCCAACCTCTTTGATAACATGATTCCACCTTGGCAGGTGGCGCCACTCGTGTCTCAGCAGATAGGCAAGTGCCTTCTCACCCATCCTTCTGTATGGAAGGTGGACTGCGAAAAAATCAATATGATCAGTTATCGATTCGCCGTCCTTGAGCTTGATAAGGCCAGTCTTGATAGCCTTTTCCTTGTAGGCATCAAATGCCTTCCTAACTGATATCAGGTATAACAAATTTGAGTAGCTGCCATTCACAAGAGGAGTCTCTTTGCCAAACGGACGATAAAAGTCGTATTCGTTCTTGATCGTTGTCGAAGGAACTTTTGGATCAAAGGCTAAAAGCCTTGGGTCCTCCTTCACCAACAGAGCAACTGCGCCTGCACCTTGAGTATATTCTCCAGTAGAACCAATATCATACTTTGCTATGTCGCTTACTACAACGATGGCAGCCTTGCCATTGTTTTCGTCAGCCCTTATCCAGTTTGCATTGTCATACAGTGCATAAGATCCACTTACGCAGGCAAATTTACATTCGATGCCGCCAGCGTGTTCAAAAGAGCTCTCCCCGTATATCTGTTCTAACATCCCAATAACAAACGAGTTCATTGCCTTTGATTCGTCCAGTGATGATTCAGTTGCGACGTAAAGCCTTCCAATGTCTTCTGGATGAAGGCGATCCTTCTGCATCAACTTCATACAGGCGTTTGCAGCCATGCAAGCAGAATCCTGATTAGTGTCAGCAATAGACATCTTCTTAATTCCTATACCATATTCGAGTTTTTGCGGGTCCATACCCCTTGCTTCAGCAAAATCCTTGTAATCGATGTAAAGCTTGGGTATATAGATAGCAAGATCATCAATACCTACAACTGGCATTACTGGATTGGACTAATATTGGTAGTCATTTAAAGGTATTTCTGGAAACATTATTTGATCTAGTCATATCAATTTATTTGAGCAAAGGTTCTATGAGAATGTGTTGCATAAGTTTTTCTGTTTGTTTCTGTTCGGTATTGGTTTTGACAAGTCACACTATGAGGCATATCTCCTAGCACATATGACTGGCTTCCCCGAATTGGAATTATGGGTTATACTTCACCTTAAACATATCAAAAATCATGTCAGGTGACCAATGGCTCTCAATCATCTCATTTTTTCTTTTCCTCACATAGCATCATTTGTCCACATTATGTTGAATTAAAACCAAAATAATCTAAGACTTAATATTGTTAAAGCTGAGCGGACTGCTCGAAATTGATTACAAAATGAAGCATGATTTAGGTACTATTCTGACAAAAAATCCTCTATGTTTCAGGCTTGTCCAAAGACATTCTGTAAGTGAACGAATCCATCTCAAGCTAGAAATCTCAGACTAGACTAGGAGTGATCACTCAAAAACCCAGGTTCTTGCATCATAACATATTCAAGATATCTTATAGTAGAAAATTCGAAAACGAGATGAGACAAATAGTCTAGCAAGCATCCTGCCATGGATGTGGGATATATCTAAATTTGAAAGAAAGGATGAACAGGGGGAAGATGGTTATACAAGCGAGATTTCACCCATATAGAGTGTGCCAGACTGCCGTTCACATCAGGCTTGATTCGAACCGCATGGAACAGATGTAAGGACTTTCAAAACTAGGGCTTGGGAAGAGCGTGTTGCTGGTGTGATATGGGTGTGCCAATCCTACAGGCAGCAATTAGAGAATAGAATGCTCTGTTTCTATTTAATGCTCATAGGAGGGCCCAACTCATCTCCGCAGTGGTAAAATCCTGAGTTAAATGATTACAATAATCATCACATTTAAATCCTTAATTTGCAATATTATTTTTACATCGACCAAACCGATGGGGAACAAACGTTCTGGTTGGAGCGCAGCAGGTGAGAAACTCTGCGCTTCACCAGACTATTATCCTAATCAATGACCCTAATGTCCAACTCATCATAAGCGTCTTTTACCGCTAGCAAAAAAAAATCATCTTCATATATTAAAAGCCAATCTTTTACACCCTTTACAGGCAGCTTACGTACAAGCACCTCGCCTGTATCTTTGAGGGTAGTCATAATATATGCAAACCGCGGCCATCTCCCCTTGAGATTGAATAAAGTATCCTGTAATTCTATGCCCTGCATTCCGCCTTGAATGTTTATCTTTACGGTGTCACCATATCTATTCTCTAGTTTAGCGACGACGTAGCTCTGTCCTGCTTGGAACTGCTCTATATTGAGCATTACCTTGTTAGTGGCAACAACGGTGTCAGGCATTTCTCTATACAGTTTCTCTGAGAGGTTGTCATAAAAGATGTTCATCAGAGGCCCAAGCCTGGTACTATTTTACAAACCTCCGGAGCAGGATTATTATTCCACTACTGATGCCTGTAATGGCAGCTGCTGTCACAAGTGAGCCGGACGGAAACTCTGGCACAACTACAGTGCCCCTTGCAATACCATTTCTTGTCTGGTCTATAGGCTGTCCATCTCTTGCAATGCCTGTGACTTGAACCTCCATTCGGTAATTCTCGTTTGCAGGAAAATCAATTGTCTGCGTGCCATTCCCGCCTTCTGCAACTAAGCCTGTCTGGCTAAAGACTTGACTGCCATTATTATCCAAAATACGCAGGTTGTAGTTCACATCATCTACTATTCTTTCTCCAGAAAACCCATCATAGAAGCTCAGAGTCAGCGTTGATTCTGTATTTGCATTCAGCTGGTCTGGAGCCCACTCAAGTACTACATTGATGTTTCCTGTCTCTGTGAGTATTTCCCCCGTTGTCTGAGCGGCTTGGCCAGTAGCCGGCTCAAGAGTAAATATCATATCAGAATCCCCTTCAGGGATCTGACTGGCCATATTGATAATGTCATTTTTATTGATCAAATAGTGAAGAGTAAGCTCCTGCTGCGAGGAGTAGGGATCGACTGTAA
Organism: Thermoproteota archaeon; assembly: GCA_030861865.1. Classification (GTDB taxonomy): domain Archaea; phylum Thermoproteota; class Nitrososphaeria; order Nitrososphaerales; family Nitrososphaeraceae; genus Nitrososphaera. Next base: position 4,801 of record JALZEV010000058.1, read on the forward strand.
GCATTCGTCCGGATATCGGATTGCCATTAACGGTAGCGGTAAATGAGGCAGTATTCCCTATTCCTGGAAGAGATTTTGGAATTCTCACTTCCTCATGTACAAATATGTTTGTCTCTTCTATTCTTGAGGTGTTCCAATCAAATGGCATTGTCCATGTGAATTGCTGAGTGCCGCCATCAAAGCTAAAATTGCTAACCCTGTCGTAATACGATATTAATGTGGTGTTATAAGACTGACCCTGATAATTAATAGGTTGGGTAAAGACATCTCCTACGCTGAGCCATGAATCAAACCTGGGAATATTCTCGTCTGTAAATATGTTCCGTATATTATCAACACCGAATATCTCTACCCTAAGATGATAAAGGCCCCCTTCTAGGAAGAGAGGGCCTTCAATGTTCACTGTTCCGCCGGGGTCTGCAACCCAAGCGTTGAGGAATGGCTCCTGCGTCCCAAAGATCTGCAGTTCCCCCTCTGCAGGCTGCACCCTGAGCCTGAGCAGGCCGCTTTCTGTATGAAAGAGAGTTGGAGGCATTATAGTCTCGGCAGCTTCTCCGATTCCTTTTTCTACACTAACAAAAAACGTCGTAAATGGGATTGTCTGGTTGGTGTTTGCATCATATAGCCTGAAGAGTATATAGGCTTCATCTTGGGTTTCGTCAGTCAAGATAGGGGGATTCACCTGTACTAACATCTCTGCATTCCTATCGCCAAGAGATGCGGTAAATGTCTCAGAAGTTAACCCGTCTCCAAAAACCTTCTGAGTAGGAAATGTGACAGCAACTATTATTGATATTACTGCGAAGGCTACAGCAAAGGCAAAATATGAAACCCTTTGTCTGCCTGATCGCACTTGAATAAGTTCTTGGTGTGTATATTTAATTCTTAAGAATAAAGCTGATACTTTGCAACCCTCTAATGATTTAATTATCGCATAGAACATAGATAATAAACAAGTGCTGACAAGTGTTGGGGCACAAGCTCGTTATTGTAGTGTCAATACTCTCAGTAGCAGTAGTCATTGTATCTGCAGTTTTTGTGCTACTGCAAAGTCAGAATCCATTGACAATTTTTGCCGCGAATAACAGCTCTAATGCAGGAAAGCTTACGATAATTTCTGTTTCAGACAACTCGCTTACTAATCAATCAAGATACGTCATTTCACCAGATCCTTTTGGCAATCTGGCCAATAATTATACAATTCAGGATGGCAGCAGTGCAGACGAAAATAAAGCAGCAGGCATTGTAGAAGTTTCTGGTTTACCGGAGGGCAGGTATATAGTAGCACAGATTGGAGCTTCTGCACAATACCAGACGGACAAAGTCCCCAAGATAGTTGAAATAACGAATCAAAGCAGTAATGGTGTTGCTGTGTTCAACAACATCTCAGAGCAAGAAGCAGGACAGCAGCAGCAGCAACAGCAACAACAGGCGCAGAATCGAACCTCTCAGATAAGAAACCTTACGTACTATGTAAAATTTGAATGCGGCACAATTTCAGGAGATGAAGGACCATTAAGACCCGGTCACTATGACACTGACATTGGCATCTTAAACAAGCAAGACTCCGCGGCAACAATCCAGTGGAGCGTCACAGCAAACAACAGTAGGAACACAAATTCGATAATAAGGATGCTTGAGCCGCAGGGCTCTACTAATATAGTATGCAAAGACCTGCAGAGTATAATTGGTAATAATCAGAGATTTGTCGAAGGATTTGTCATAATTAATCTCCCTCTTGAGCCCGGCCTTTTGGCATCGCTATCGGATGGAGCACAGGTTCTTGGTCGCAATTTTGAAGATATGAACAACTTGCTTGAAGTACAGGCTTTCTATACAGCTAATGCACTTGATGAGCTTCCCCATGAAGTGCTTGTGGACAAGGTCACGTTTGCAATCGTAAACGATACGAGTGGCAAGATACCGTTAGAAATGATCAACAAAATTCTGGATATTACTTTGCCATCTAGCCTTAATGAGATATCTGATCCAGAAATAAAGGTCAAAGAGGTTCTGGCAGAAAAATATGGTTTGTCGACTCAAGAGCTTGCCAATTTGGAGATAGAAATCAATAGCGTAAGTGGAAGCGTAGGGACAATGATAGATGATCATGCCATTTCATTGTCCACTATCATGCCGCAGCCAAGCGGATAGCAGTGGGTTTTTGCGTGAAAAAACAATATATAGTCTCCCTCATACCTTTGTCAGATATGGCTAACTTTACTCTTCCTCCAGTACCTTACTCGTACGACTCGCTTGAGCCACACATTGATGCAAGAACCATGGAAATTCATCACACGAAGCATCACCAAGCCTACACCGATGGTCTGAACAAAGCACTTAGCAATCTTGGTTCAGAATGGCAGAACAAGAATGATATTGTTGAGATCTTAAAGAACTTTGATTCGATCCCGGAGAATGCAAGGAGCGCTGTAAACTTCCATGGCGGAGGTTATAACAATCACGCGCTGTTCTGGAATAGTATGAAAAAAGGTGGCGGAGGAGAGCCAGATGCTGAACTCTCAGACGCAATCAATAAGACATTTGGCAGCTTCAACGACTTTAAAGACAAATTCTCAAAGGACACGGTCGTAATACAGGGAAGCGGTTGGGGCTGGCTTGTATACAACCAGAATACAAATGGGGTCCAGTTCATAACTATGCCCAACCAGACAAGTCCTTGGACAAAGTGGAAGACAGAAAAAGTC
>JALZEV010000068.1 GCA_030861865.1 Thermoproteota archaeon
CCTCACATAACGGATAAGCATGGTGTACATCATCTTACTATAAGAACAGGATATTTGGATTCTTCACTTAGTTTTCTAGCAACACTGCCTAAAATCTTTAATTTTGACAAGCCTCTCGACTGCAATCTCCTGCTGCCGACTACCACGATATATGGTCTTTCCTTATTAATTATCGAGGTTATTTTTTCGGCAACATCTCCCTCTAATACTAGTGCGGATGCTTCGACACCTCTTGAGTGAGATGTAGCTAGTTGTTTTTTGAGTTTATTATATTCTTGTTCTCGTGCCTTGACAAGTTGCAGTTCCACATCTTTTCTAATTCTTTGCCGTTCAACATCTCTTAAATGAGACATTGTCGAGTCATCAATAGCTTCGTCTATGACTCTAACTATCTTTATCCTCATATTCATGCTTTCTGCTATATCGAGTGCGTACTTTAGAGCCTTATCTGACATTGAATGTCCGTCGTGAGGTACAAGTATTGTCCCGGCCACAATTTTTGTCATGTTCTTAATACTAACTAATAGTCACTTTCCTCAGCCACTGAAGTATAATAGCATACATTATGAATTAACGTAGCGTCTCCTACCGATGAAATGAGCTATGCTAGCTCAATTTTTGGCTTTTCTTCTTCAAGGAACTGTATTAACCGTGCATAATGCAATAGAAACTCTCTGCCACTCTCAGTAATCCTATATACTGATCTCCTGGAAGAAGATACATCCTGTACGATGAGCCTCTTTGAGACAAGCTCTCCAAGGTAGAGGTGCACCTGCTCGTAGCTGAGATTCGCTCTGTACATTATATGAGTCTTTTTTATTCCAGAGGTGGCAAGCGCTAGCACGTCGCCCATTATCTGAATGTTTCCTCTGTTGTTCTTACGGCCAGACGTCATCTTGTTCTCCATCTATCATTAAGATTCCAGTCATTCAATTCCTTTTGCAACTCTTCTTCTTGTTGTTGTTGTTTTTGTTGCTGTCTTTCCATTTCTGTTACATTTGTGACTAGTCGACATTATTTTAAAGTCTTTGATGAAGAGCGATCGCTTATTTTCTAGAACGAAAATGAACTTATCCTATATATCATATGTTGCTCCCGCGTAATATAGAGGAGGCAAAGTGCAAAGATGGCTATCATCCTGATTGCCTCTTTGTATCAATTCTAAATACTATGGAGACAAGTATGTTGTTGTACGGTAGAACTACGATGCAACAATTGTAAGCGAGTATTTCAGTATTCTGGTGATGAAAAATTCTTTACAAGCTGTCCACAATGCAATGCTCGTGTTCTAATTGCAAACCCAAGAAATTATGGACGAAACAATCCTGACGTCTGATAATCTGAAATTGATTTCAGATGTCCGTTAGTTTGACTGAAAAGTTGCACACTAGTGGAATTCCTCAACTTCATATTGCTAGGTGGACTTCTCCTTTGTACCATCAAGTGTATATATAATAAAATGACAATTTGTCCATCAGAAATTGATGGTATACTAGAACAAGGATTTTGCTTTTTACTGAAAAAATGACCACCACTCCTTTTATGATCATTCATCCTTGTTATTAGTACGTATATGAAGCAACGTGCACAATCTACAATAAATGCATTAATCGTGACGGCTGCGATGCACAATGAATTTGGCATTACAAAAGCGAGATTAGCGCAGGAATTAGTATTGACATACCGCAGAGTAAACAAACATTGTGAAGATCTAGTCCAAAAGCGCCTGCTAGAATATAACCCTGTAACGAGGACATATCATGCGACTCCTCTGGGAAGAGAGATGGTCGAACTAACAGAACAATTGGCTGTCCATTATACTCCAGTCAACAATATGCTTGCCAAGTACAAATCGCGGCTTGAATTGGGCAGGATAAAGACTAGGAATCATTCTCAGCGGATCCTAAGAGAAACTTATGCTAACACTAAGGCAAAGCTTAGCCTGTTTGCTACAAGTCCTCTTCTTCTAATAGAGCAATCATTAATACACCTGGATGAATGTATAGCACAGGTTTTGCCTTGTTGAGAATAAGTGCAAAACCTTGGCAGGCCAACACATGTAAGTTTGATAGTAAAGGAGTATATACAGATCCATACCCCTCCTCACTAGAGTTATGATTCCTGAGAGAAGTAAATCTATTGCTAATTCTTGTTGCTTCTTGTAAGGTTAAAGCAAAGAGTGACATTATCTTACCAATCTCAGGATAATGTGGGTGATAATACTGCTTTGTTGGATGCCTTCCAGAAGATGGGCATAGATTTAACTTGATCATTGCCACATCTCTCACACATATTATCTCTAAGTGCGGTAGCATGTCTCTTTACTTTTTCATAACTTTGGCCTCTCCACTCAATTAGCGAGGCACACCAAAAGCAATTTCTGCATATCAAAAATCGAATTGTAGTAATAGGCTCATCCCTCCTATCATTTTTCATCATGGTTTTTGCTCCTATTTGGAAGCGTCTGTACTCCTAGTGCCTTTCTTGTCCTGCTGGTGGCCTTAGCTGCTAAAGGAGCGAATTGTCTTTCGATAAAGTGGATATCGCAATACAGAAGGATTGCTTTGAAAGGAGAATGCAGATTATTATCCATATAGAGATGCTGGCAAAGGTTTCGCAATAGACCTTGAACTTGCGTATCAAATACTGCATGTGAACTCATGATAATTACCAAAGATATCTGGTCAGCTGAGCATATAAGAGTAAAAGATCATGGTTTCACAAGCAGCAGCAAGAATAGAATTGCGTTAATACTCTCAATCTTTTATCAATCAACATTTTTTATAAGATATATTCTAGATTCACTCTTTCATCCCCCACAATAACTTCCAGGTAGGAACCATCAAAAATTCCTATAACTAGGTTATTCCTTTTTCTATCTTAAGAGACGCAACAGCTTGAAATAGATTTCATTATTAATGATAAGATCAAACACTTCAAACATTCTTCGATACAAAAGAAGAATTATCCTAATAGCTTATTGTACTCTGACCATGTTTATAAACTGAAAGATCTGAAATTGACAGAAAATTCTTTTTCATCCATCATTTAGAATGTCTGGATAATTTGCTTATTAACCATGTGCTCTTAGACTTCGAATGCTAACCACCAAAACAATTGAAACGGATAACCCTGCAACAGGGAAGGCTATATCAAGCTATGAAACTTACAGTCAAGAGGAAGTTAATAACAAGGTTAAACACTCAAGGATAGCCTATCAGAGGTGGCAAAATACAGCATCCAGGAGCGGTCAGAAATGGTAGTATGCCATCGCATCCATTCTTCCCTTTAACCACTGCTACCCCTCATCTAAGAACCGTTAATAATTTGTCAATTTGTATTTTAATATGGTAGAGTATAGCAACCATCTGATGTTGTTCAAGAAAATCCTTGTACCATACGATAATTCTAAACCCTCTCACGACGCTTTAGAAAAGGCTATCGAGGTGACTAAGTCAATGGATAAATCTCGTCTATTTATTCTACATGTTGTTCCGGAATTACCTCTTCCATATCTATTTGATAGACCAGTACGCAACAAGGCAGGAAAACGAACAACTATGGTAGATTACTTCAAGCAAGTCCACGACGAATTGAGGACGAATGCAAAAATGAAGTTGCAACATATTGAAGAAAAATGTGAAAAAGAGGGCATAGATACTGAAATACACATTTTATCGGGAAGCCCAGCACGTACCATAATTGAATTCGCAAGAGAAAAAGGAATTGATTTGATTATCATAAGCAGTAGAGATAGCACTCCTTCTGAGAGGGGCAAATCTCGGAGGAGAGGAAGAAGAATAATGCGGACAGTGCTCCCCGGATCACTTGGAAGCGTATCAAGGGCTGTCGCAGAATCGGCACCTTGTCCAATTCTCTTGATAAGAGCGTGATATTAAATGCAGACAAAAATCCCTAATTTCTTTATGTGTATATCAGATTTCTACTAAACAATATTTTTAGAGTATCCATTATGTATTAGCTCAATTTGCATATTACGCCAGTTTTTTATTGATAGAAGTAAAACCTTTTCACCTAATTCTTTTAACTGCACTTGCAGAATAGAGTGGTTAATGACGGATGACGAAGAAAAGCAGGAAATACTTGCTACAAAAAATATTATTCAACTATTGCGCTTGTAGGAAATCCTTCATGTAAGCTATCTTTTCAAGCTAAATTGCGTCTTTTTAGGTTTCTTACCCTAGGATTGTTCTTACCGTAGTTTCTAGGTCTTGCCAACCATACAGTTTCATGGCACTGAGGACAGTGTGTGAAAAACTTTGCATGTCCTTCATACTGAAATACTCGCTTGCAGTTATTGCAGCGTAATTCTACCATCTGTGCTAAGCTTACTGTTGTAAGTATTCTATTTTAGAATTGCATTCTTCTAAAATCTCGGAACACCTTTTATTTTCTATTGTCGGAGGATATATACCTGTGACAGGATGTGACAGTAGAGACAGCGTTTCTTCATGTGATGATCACGCTTGGCATATTGTTATTTGCTGCCAAACTAATGGCAGAACTATTTCATAGGATAAAACTGCCAATAGTGTACAATAACAATATTGGTAGCTGTCGATGGTTACTCATCCATTGCAGTCCAAATTACTTGTACCAAGTGCGGCAACCTGAATCCAGATAATTCAAATTTTTGTATCAAATGTGGGAATCCTTTGTCTTCAACGTGTTCTAAATACGGAAACAACAATCCTGGTGGATGAGCATTTTGTAATAATTGTGGCTTTGCTTTGGCATAGCGTTATTTCTCTTAGTTTTTAGATATGATCTTAAGGCGATAGAAGAAAAAGCATAAAGCTTCCTTTTGCGAAGAACATGTACTGCATAAATTGAGCAAGAGCATGCATAATAATAACAATAATAATTATCATTTCAAAATTGAAGAACGTAGAAGGCAAGTTGCTTCTTTGTTAGCGCAATCGATGACAGAAACCGAAATAGCAGAACAGCTAGATGTTGACCAGTCTACCATCAGCAGAGATGTTAAGGCTCTTAAAGAAATGTCGCAGAGATTTGTTTTTGATTTAGCAAGATCTGATTTAGCTTATTATTACAAATAGTGCATTAATGGTATCGAGGAAGTAAGAAGAAGAGTTTGGGAAATGCTAAGAGAAGATAACGAACAACAGTTGACACTAAAAGACAAACTCCTTGCTTTGAAATTAATTAAGGAATGTGACGAAGGCAAATTTGCATTATTCAAAGATGGACCATCTATTATGAATGTAAAATCTTTAGAAGAGAGATTGAGCAAAATTGAATCTGGACAAATTAATCAATAGAAATAAGCTCTTTGAGAGATTAGATAAGCTATATCCAGACACTACAAGTAAAGACAAAAACGATGGAATAAACTACTGGAAAGGAAAAAGGATAGTTTCATTAGCTGAATGGAGAAAGATTGCAAATAGTGGTCAAGCCTTCCAAAAGGGTGTAGAGTATCAAAATACAGAGGAAGCATTACAATACTTTCCTAACGATTACTCAAAATGGCTATTTCCATTAGGAGTACAAGACGAGCTAATACGAGAGACTAACAAGTGGTATTTGCAGTATCTGGAGTTAATGCAACATAGAAAAAATCCAAATTATGGTAAAACAAAATGCATAGGATGCCTTTTAAGTACTTATGTAGAAGAAGGTGGATTATCTATAGGAATCAACAAAGTTATCGCAAGAGGTCTTTCTAAAGAAGATGCTGACAATTCAATTTATCCTTGCCCCATTCAAAATAGGTTTGAATGTCCATACGAAATAAAAGATAAGGTGAAAGCAGAAGCTGAAGAAGTAGTAGAAGCAAAATCAACAATTGACGTTGACCAACTATTTCAATTATCAGAAATTGCCTTTCTAGTAGAGCTTGCATTTGCTACAGCTGAAAAGGATACATCCAAAATCCAAATAAAGAGTCATCAAGATGTTTATCATGCATTAACTCATAGAGAAACGCTTAATGCCATTCTTCAACAAGGGCTCGATGAAGAACATCAAAAGTACAAAGACAAGATAGTAGAGCTGTTCATGAGCATAAAAGACAAAATCAGAATAGAAGATTTAACATTTTATGGATAGATAAAGAGCTCTTGAATCATGAATATCTTTGCAGTTACCTGGCGGGAATTGTGAGTAGTGTTGCTCTTTACTGGATTGTATAGGTATATTCCAGACTTGCCTCTTGTGTTTCTGTTTCCCTTCAGCTTGATGGTTTTCTTCTGCCAATCCACATGAAGCACATTGTACAGCCTTGCATTGACCGGAGATTGCAGCCAGTTTTTCATTTGCCTGGAATCGGCAAACTTCTTTCTCAAGATATAGTTGTCGTTGGTGTTGTAGTCGTTGTTGTCGTCACTGTCCTTCTTCTTCTTCCTCCTCCAGCTCCCTTAGCAGTTTGCGGCCCTTTGGCGTAAGATAATTCAAGACGTAGTAGTGGCCGCCCTTTCCCTCGGGTTTTGGCACTCTTTTGCGTTTGATATAGCCTAGCTCTTCAGCCTGTCTTAGTATCTTCCAGCCGTGCGATCTAGATCCCAATACTTGTTCTCCGAGCTTTCTACTTGGCAAGCCGGCGTTCGAGCCAGCTTGCTCTATTGCCTGTAGCACTCTTACCATTCCTCCATAGAGCTTTAGGAAATCACCTGCCGAAACGTCTATCAAGCTCGGCCATCTCCTCCTCTCGTGTCATTAGCAGGCGCTCAATATTGTAATCATATCCGCAATATGTGGCGAAATGTGTAAGATCTGCACTGGCCAGGGCGTCTAAAACGTCCTCTCTTAGCTCGACTGACACAAACGGTATGAAATAATAATTTCTTCTATCTCTGGCTGCTTCTTTGTTGTTATCCTTGTAGTTATTGTATGGGTTGCCGATACCATCAACCTTAAAATCGATGTATCCACGTTCTTTTACTTTCCATATTGCCCGCTTGATATCAAATGCTCCTTTTGAGTACTCATCATCGTAGGCGCTGGGGAATAGTCTTAGCTCTTTTGTCTCTAGTAATCCGCCTGTCTTGCTATCGATTGCACAACGAGCCTCTAGCGGTATTTGTTCCTCTCTAAAGTAATCGCTCCAAAACTCACAAGGTATATCTTCGAGCTTTTCGTTTACTAGGCGCGAAACTATTTCTTCATATATGCTTGGGTGTTCGTCACACAGGTTTGTGTATACCTCTCTGCATATGACTATGTCCATAACAGACATCTCGGGGTAGAGAGCTTTTAGACCTCTGAATAAAATCAGGTCTTCGCTCTCGCTACGTGCTGATGATTTTAGCAGTTCTTCTAGGTAGTCATCGCTATAACTAGCATTATTCTCTCCCTTGTCTAAGTCCATCAAAGACACTATAACACAGAGTCAATATTTATACTTTTAGCAGTCTGGTTGCCTGCTTGCCTTATATTCACTGGGCTTAAACTTACCTGGGTGCATTTCTATTACCCTTCCTTTCTCTAACATAGCTTGTAGTGTTTGCTCAACTTGGTCTTCATCACAATGTAATGGGTGTTGCGTCGGTAGAAGCATCAAGCTTGTTTTTCAATCGTTGATATCATAACCTTTGCCCTTTATGGCTGCCTTAATCACCTCATCAAATGGGCCGTCGAATTGGCCGAATTTGTGACGATTCTGCCATTTCTCTTCTTTTTCGTCGTCGTTTGTTGTAGTTTTTTCAGCCTCAGATGTCTTAGAATGCTCTGATGTTGTAGTTTTTACACCTTTTGAATGGCCGAATCTCCTAGGTACCTTCACAAAATCTTGCAATTTTAGACCTTGATCGCTCTCATAAGACCTGATAAAGTCCTCTATCGGTACATCGTTGCCCTTTATGTCAAGAATTCTTAATGGTGCCGATGTGAGTAGGAGCTTTGAAAGTTGTAAAATTTCTTGTTTTAGCCAGTCCGAAGCAATCCCTGGGTGATTTTGTGGAAGGATCAGCTTTGCAAAATGTAAATAATGGAAGAATTGCCCTAAATTCGACGGATTCGGCTGTTCTTCCTTCTTCTTCTCGTTCTCTTGTTCTTCTTTCTCCTCGGCAACCATGTCAACCAATGGAGTATAAACATACTTCTTTGCTTTGGTTTCTTCGTCTAAGTCCTGCTCTAAGTAGTTGTGTCTAACAAGCTCTTCCAGGTAAGTCTTCCGGATATTATCTGAGTTTAACTTTGGTGCGCCTGCGGGAGCGTTAGCGTTGTAAAAGTCAGCTATATCGCTAGTCTTCAACGGAACGCGATGTTTTGATTCAAATAATGGGACTATATACTGCTGGTAAAACTTGAGTTTGTGAGGCGGCAATCCTGTCATGTTATGCATAACGTGCAGCGTTTCCATTAGATCTTGAAGAGTAGCTATAACTAGCTCTTCGTCCCCATAGATAAGCTTGTACCTTAGATGTGCTTTTGACAGTGCGATAATGTTTAGCATGGTAGCAAAGCGATTGAAAGCTCTGTTATCCTGGCCTCTGTCTGATGGAAAGATATCAGCTAATATTGAGAGATAAGGTATCCATACAGGGCTATCGGTTGTACTTGTGAATTGCTGAATCTGATGCTTGAGATAAAGAAAGCACTGCTTAGCTAATTCTTGCTCCGTGTCTGAAATTATTAGCTGTTGTTTTGCCGCCCTTGGCAACCCCTTCTTATGTGCTATCAGTTTGTTACCTGCTTGAAACTTGGCCTTTACAATATTTGGCGAGTCTATCATAAACCTGCTTTCTATCTCTGGCCATACATCCCATCTCGATTCATCCTTTGCACTGCAAAAGATACAGGCTGGCCATCCCCTTGTGATCACTCGCTTTACTTCCATGCCAGAATTTCCGATCTTATCAACAAAAGGATGCTCCATCTCATAGGAGTCATGCGACAAGATAGGCTTGATTAAGTCCCATAATTCGGGCCTTGGCGGTTCTAGAAATATGAGAGTTACGTTAGTCATATCCAAAAGGTAAGCTGAGCCGTCAAGCAATGCCTCTAATTCATCTTGGTATTCTTCGACTGCGTTAAACTTCTTCTTTGTTTTAGCTTCGGCTATAGCTCTTTTAAGTCTTCTAACATCTTTACCTATAGGATTGCCTTCCTTATCTATTAAAACGCCACGTTCACGTATCAGTACCTTGGGAGTCATAGAGCCGATTTTTCTAACCTCCTTACCTTGTGGTGTGAACTTGATAGATTCTGTTATTGGGTGACTTTTGCCCGTAGAGGTAGGGGCTAAAACACCTAAATTGATAGGATCATTGCCGTAACCTGAGAGCACCACATAGTTTATTTTTCTTACAAGTGAGCTTTCTTCCTTGACTGTCTTCTTTACACAATCAACCAAATACTCAAAATAGTCATTGCCATACTTCTCTACAATTATCGGGTGTGATGGAGGTACGACATAATTCTTTGTTACCCTGGCACGCTCGTATAACTGATCTACGATCTCCTTTGTTCTGTTTCTTACATTCTCTTCAGATACATAGTTGATACCATAATTGCTACAAGCACTTAGGATTTTATTTTCTATTACAGCTCTTTTCTTATCGGCATTCTTTTTAGATATACTAACAGGCAGTTTTATAGAGTATTTTGCATCGCCATTTAGCAGCATCGTAATGTTGTCATCGTTTAGTGAGACGAAGCTTAGCATTACATCATCAACGTTATCAAAGTCTTCTTGTGTCATTGTTTGTTACTAGCTCCGTTCTTCTTGTTGACTTGACAGTTTAAATTGAGATAAAATAGCTAGGTGTCCGCTTCTGAAGTCATTCCCCGCAATCTTTAAAATGATGGCCTTGCTACTTTCCACTAGATCTACTCTCTCCGTCTACTACTATACGATCAACAACATCAACGCTGGCCTTGCTAGTACTCTCCGCTAAGTCCATCAAACCAGCTGAAGTTCTTACAGGGACAGCCTCTCCGTCGTGGTTGAACTCAGGGGCAGAGGGTTTAGATGCGCAAGCTTCTGCTTGGGCCGTTGGGGGTCTAATCCGTGGCCCTTGCAGGCTTACGTTTTCATGTTCATTATTTCTAATCCTACCATGACCACAGACACATCTACAAATGATGCTATGACCAATTTGCCTATTTGTCCAAACCCCGGGACAACCTTCGCATCCAAACAAGCATTGGTTAACAGTCAAGTCAGGCAATGATTTATTGTCAGATGCTTCTTGGCTAGACATCCTGTTCATCTGCCTCCTTCAGGATCTTGTGCTGAGTCACTCCATAGAGAAGACTTTGATGTATTCTTTTCAATTCTTCGAAGTATTCGCAATATTTCAGCGAACATTGGCTCACTTGTATCAATTCGTCTAGGGTCAGTTTTGGGCATCGATGTACCTACGTTTTTTGATCCTCCTTTGCGAAATGCCTTATTCGGACACTCATGAGGTGCATTATCTTCGTCATACGGGATTTTTTTACCTGTGTTGCTGAGTCTATCTTCATAGAAAGTGATAGAAGTACTGCAGTAATTGCAGGGGATAAACCACCTCTTGGCTTGGGAACTCTCTGTATTGCCGCTACTATTGCTCATGTCTTTCTTTTTCACCTATGTTCTTTGGATGACGATCTCGCCATTCCTTTCAATTACCTTGACAAAATCGCCTTTCTTGATGCCAAGATTCAGCGCATACTTTTTTGGAAGCACTAACGAAAAAGATGTGTCTCCAACTATAGACTGAATCTTTCTGTACGATACTTCGTCTGTATTTTCGGAGCTTTTTTCATCGCTCCCTTCTTTATTGATTGCTTGATGCAATTCCATACAAACTGCATAATTTACGAAAACTCTCATAAGCTGCTTGGTACCAGGATCACTTACTAAGTGAAATCAGGATCAAGTTCACCCAGTATCAAGGCCCAGAGCAGGAAACAACGTCAACAGAAGCCACCCTCATTATCACCATCATCAAATTTTCATTTGGGTATTATTTTTGAAAAGGATGCGAATGGTCGGTATACTGCACGGGCGAGGCTCTATCATGATATCATTTCCTATGCTCTTGTGGATACACCTCATAGAATGTTTCTTTTTAATGATATTGCAAAGTTCGTGATACAGAGAAATGCAGAATTTCAGGACTATTACTCCGGTTCCAAGGCTCATGTGACAATGAGCGCAAGAATTGCAAACAGACGAGATACTATACAGAAATGCATTAACGATCTACAAAAAATTATGCTTATGGTACAGGTTGGAACTATCCCAGCACTTAAAAATAAAATCCCTACTCCAAAATACGCATTCACTCCTTCTGGCAAGACTGTTGCGTTGTTCTTAGAACGACTAGATCCGAGGAAAAAGCAAGATGCTGATGAGAAAATATTCCAAGTACTCAAATTAACCTACTCTAATAATGACACTGCAGCAAATAGATTCCATGTCAAATTTATAGAAAGGTTAAAGCTAGATGGCTTGCTAGGAGAGATACTTGATGCGGTTACCGAGTACCTACCTCGCACTCACGAACTAGAGCGTATACTAAATGTGTATGGAATAGTGACAATGAGAGCTTTTTCTGATCCAAAGATGGTGGAGAAAGTATGGAACTCATACCTGGCCACCTTTAATGATATAGACGCCAAGACTCGCCGAATAATCTTACGATATGAAAAAGCCAGATTAGAAAATAATATTGCTGCCGGCTCGCGCTTTAGGACGAAGGAGTGGGAGGATCTGTGGATTGATAATATTGCTGACGATTCGAAAATTGCGCTGGGCGGTATATGTGAAAAATGCCTCAAGCCTTCTGCTATCCTTGTAGATTACTTTGAGTACCTAAAGGCCATCCTGACTTCAGAGAAGGGGATGTATTCGACTACATGTCCAAAGTGCAAGTCTGAAAGAACCTTTTATGTCCTACCAGGCAATGACAGCAGAGAACTCCGAAGGTTGCATACACTCAGATTCTTTGGCGACTTATAGCTGAGCTTCTCAAGAGTGTGCAAAATAGCATACAAGTGGAAGTGGTAAGGTAGATACGAAATTTTTTGTTTCTTAGTAGTTTCATTCTCTTTAAGGCTGTAAAATGGACATAAATAGTAAGGATTTGCTATTGCGGTAGTGTTAACTGGTTCATCTGCTCTAGTGTTTGTGATATCTATCACATTTTGCTGTGATTCTAATAGTTGCTCTTGATCTAAGCTTTCCTTTATGTTTGAAACTTTACTATCATTGTCGCTGCCGCTCAAACTTGGCTTCTAATTCCATTAGGCGCTCTGATAAAGCTGCAAGGGCGTCATTATTCAACTCATCGCGCTGTCGCAACAATTGTAATTCTCTATCTTTTTCAGCCAGTTTTGTCTTGATCATCTCTTCTGTTTCTTTCGAAGTCGCTGCCAGCACTTCCACTTGTGTTTTGAGTCTGTTTTCATTACTTATTGTAAGCGCATCTATTGCCTTTTGATACTCTTCCAAAAGGTCCTTTTCGGTAGGCCTATAATATGAGTCACTTATTCCCACAGAGTGACCCATTAGAAGCTCAGTAATGATAGGTTTGACACCTGCATTTTCACAGCGAGTTTTGAACCACTTTCTAAAACCGTGAACTGTGAATTCATGTCGTCGCTTAGGCGAAGTCCTAAAGCCGCATTCATAAAACAATCGATTGTAGTATGCTCCAATCATAGCACCAGTCATTCTTTTTGGCTCTTCTGGCTTTCCTCCATCATACGTCAGGTAGGCCGTTACAAGTGGGTCAAACTTGTCTCTGAAAAGCGGAGAGTTCTCAGTTATCGTTTCTCCATGCTCTCTCCGCCACTCAAGATAGCTTTGCAGTGCTTCGTATGCTTCAGGGGTTATGAATGTGATATATTGCTCTCTCACATCACCCTCATATACAGTCAGTCTACCCAAAGTCCTCGTTTGTTTAGTCCCATCAGGCTCATCTGCGCCGATTCTCACAGGTTTGAGATTTCTGACTAAAAGGTTTTCAATCGCTCCCTCTCGAATACCAGAAGAGCATAACACAAGCGTAAGCGCTTTTCCTCTGACATCAGAATGGTCTATAATCTTGTGGATTTCCTCCATCGTAGGGATCCTATCTAGTGCAAACCTTCTTGGACTTGGCAAAAGCCTCTTAATCTTTTTCCAGTTAAGACCAATAGCATCGTTCATCTCTAGAAGGAGCTTTATCGGTTTGAGTTTGTTGCCTATCGTAGAGGAGGCGATATTCCCATGCTCTAATCTACGCTTTTCCTTTAAGACAAAATCGATAACCATTTTCTCAACTGCAGCAGGGTTTGTCTTTGCCAATCTTACGAATTCATCGCAGCTCATCCCTATGTCGCTAAGGAACGCGATTAGACGCCTCTCATAAGGATCCAGAGTATACTTGCTTCTTACAGCCGCTCTGAAAATTGTGGTGCATTCTCCGTCAAGTATCGAGCGATTGACAACATTTGCCATGTGTGGTTGCTTAGTTTATATAGAAACTCCGTCCTAATAAGCATTGGGTCCATTTTTTGGACGATTTTTTAGCGGGCCCAGAGGGACTCGAACCCTCGACCAACTGCTCCGCAGGCAGCCATTCTATCCAAGCTGAACTATGGGCCCAGCGTGTATCTAACAATTACGATGCCGACGACTACTAGGACGACGGTCGTAACAGCAATATTTTCTTCTTCTATATACCTCAATTAAAACCTAGGTCCACATACGATCACATAGATACATACAGCTAGCCTGCAGTCTTAATAGCCGCATCAGCATTAACGCTCTGTTCAAGCGACCTTGAGATCATTTCTGAAGATTTTTCATATTCGCTCTGATCGTCAGTGGCAAGGTAGTTGCGAAAGTGCTGATGGCTTTGCCGTTCCAGCTCGATAGCACTGACAAGATAGTCATGTGCTGATTTGTATCTTTCAGGAGTATTCAAAGCCTTTGCCCTTTCTATCAGCTCGTCGTACCTGGGCAAATACTGGTCAATAATTTGAATCATTGTATTATTGTCTCTTGACAGCCACATGTCCTCTTCTGCAGTATACCGTTGTGTCAATGCATTTGTCTCAATCACTATTCTTTCAAATGCTCTTTTGAAGTCATTATTCCGTGAAGTCTCCACCTGAAGAAATATCATAAAGGCAATTAGTGCACCAATAACTGCAATTCCCCCGAAGGTGATTAACCGTCCTGCCTGCTTTCTGCTTCTTGGCAATATATCTATCTCTCTCTCCTTCCTCTCAGTCTAGGTCTCTGCAAGATTACAATTCCAAAGAACAAGATAAATATGCTATGCTGTGTAGAAGTCTTCTTTTATTATTATTATTATTATCGCATCTCTAAGAGTGCAATCCTGTCTGTCTTGCCGCTTTTTTTAGGTGTTGCGACCAGTTTGATAAAGTCTCTGTCTGTGCCGTCCCAATCGAAATAATCAAGAGTGTGGCGGCTGCAAAATACAAGGGTAGTTCCTTCTTCATCCCATTGCATGGTACAACCGCAAGGTAGATTTCTGTCCGGCATTCATATTCTAGTGTGTTATCTAATTTAACAGTTGTATACACGTCTTCTCTGCTATCGCTGAAATCGCAATCTTC
This sequence comes from Thermoproteota archaeon, assembly GCA_030861865.1. Lineage (GTDB taxonomy): Archaea > Thermoproteota > Nitrososphaeria > Nitrososphaerales > Nitrososphaeraceae > Nitrososphaera. The sequence continues at coordinate 14,542 of JALZEV010000068.1, forward strand.
TTCATGAGAAGACTTTGACAATTATTTTTTGCAAAGAAAGAGAAAAAAGATAACCAAACGGGCAAACAAGAAAAATAGTCATCGTGAGGCGAAGGATTGGGATGAATGGAAGAAGAAGAAGAAGAAGAAGAATATTAAGTAGAAGTAATAGAAGGCAAAAGCTTGAGGTATCGTTCCAAAATGGGATGTATAAGTAGAGAAGTAATATCTGAGCTTTACAACAAAGCTACTTTACAAACAAGTATTAAATGGGAGTCAATCATTCGAGACAAGAGAGAGCAAAATTGGCTGATATCGAGCATGAGAGCCAACAGCAAGATGAGGGGCAGCAACAAGCAGGTTTATCAGATACAAGAAGGCAAATCGCACAGCCACCACTCAACTTGCTCTTTAATCCGTCACTCCTTATCAGAAAAGATGTCTGGGACATAGATATTGCGCGTTTGCTGGAAATGTTCCTACGATTACTCAATGCCACAGGCAATAAAGATCTGCGCATTTGTGGATTGGCAGCAGTCTCTTCGTCGATGATCTATCGGCTTAAGGTGGAAAGCATTTTTGTACTTGAGAAAATAGCGATGCAAAAGAAAGGCCTCAATGACCCAACCAACGACCCGCAGCAGCAACAACAACCTATACCACAGCTAAACCCAATCGAGCTACCATTCAGAATTGAACCAACATATCCAGTGTCAGTGGAAGACTTGCTACACATGCTAGAAAATATGTTAATGGAGCTCGCAAACCCTCGTTCGAAAAGAAAGAAACAAGAACTCGAGCTTGAGCCCGTTGAGACTTTTAATTTCGATCAATATCTTATCAAGTTTGAGAAGATAATCCAAGATTACGAAGACATGATCTATGACATTGTGGCTGCAGACGGCATACTTATGTTCAAGATGCTGGTTAATAAGTTGGAGCCAATTGAGATGGCAAGATGCTTTATAGCCATGCTATACCTTGCTATGAAAGGCAAGATCAAGCTCGATTATCCAGAAGAAGATTCAGACGACATAAAGATGACTCTTGCCCAGCATTTACAAACGACAAGATAGCAATAACAACAATAATAATAACAATAATAACAATACAATTACAATAACAATAACAACAATGGCAGCAGAGCAATAAAGTAATAAATCCATTCTTTAGAAGATAAAAAGAGAGATATTCACACTTGCGCGATCCGGCTCTTCCAGAACATGAAATTGTCGCTAGAATAGAAGCGGCTTTATACTCTGCCGGTAGACCTCTGTCGCTAGATGAGCTAGTAAAGGCATCTGGCACAAATTCGAAGGAAAAGACGCATAGGGTCATAAACGACCTTGCGAAGAAGGTAAAGTCAACCTTTAGGGCAATCGAGATAGCTCAACTTGAAGACGGCAACTATGTTTTACAGCTAAGGCCAGAATATACGCCGCTTGTGCGCAAATTCGCGCAGCATCCTTTACTTCCACCAGGCGCGCTAAAGACACTCTCTTATATTGCATATGAGCAGCCAGTCACCTCAAAGAGGCTAGTGCAGATAAGAGGTAGCCAGGTGTATTCTCACTTCAAAGTGTTGGAGCAGCTCCAGTTCGTGGAGCATGAAAACCTTGGCAGGCTTAAAGTGTACCGAACGACGGCTAATTTCCAGAATTATTTTGGCATTACAGATCTCAATGCGGTAAAAAGCAGGCTAATGACGGCCACTACCACCACCACCACAACAACAAAAGCAAACAAGCAACCACAGCAGCGCTCAACTACTAAACATATCTCATCATCGGCCGCCACTGCTGCTGCTGCAACAGCTGCAGAGGGCGCTACAACCGAGCCTCGGCTGCCAGAAAAGACTTAATTAGAGCAGAGAAAAATTACCTATTGCACTGCTATGCGAAAATCGATAGAAAACCTCGGCGGACGCAAGTTAACTGGTGGACGCAAGGTTGCCATGAGAGGAAGACGTAAGTTTGAGATTGACAGATATCCAAATGAAGCGGTTGCCGGCCCTACCGAGATCCTTACTCGAAGGACTAGAGGCAATAACAACAAAGTCGCTTTCAAGACTGCCGAGTTCGCCAACATAGTTGATCAGGAGAATAATAAGGTAACCAAATCCAAGATCTTGAGAGTTACGAAGAACCCAGCAAACAGGGACTATGAAAGAAGGGGCGTAATTAGCAAGGGCGCCATTATTGAAATTGAAAATGGGACAGCCAGGGTCGTGTCAAGACCAGGGCAAGACGGAGTGGTTAATGCAATTTTGGTCAAGTCTACATCAACGGCAGCAACAACAACAAAAACCAAGTAAAGTTAGTTAGCTATATGGTAACTGTTAAGAGTAAACAAGGGTTTCTTTTACTTGTGGACTTATCATGGGATGGTCCGGATCCGAAAGATACAGCCATCTGCCCATATCCGGTGGAGTTTTATTGCAAGCCTTCCCCTGCTGAGTCTCTAAACTCACTTGAATCCGGACGGCTCTTTCTTCAAGTCGATCTGGGCGAAGGTGTGAGATCAGTTGCAGGACGGCTCGTTAACAAAGCCAAGTCTGAGAACCTTGACAAGTTGCACGACGGAGTCACAAGCAAGATAAAGCGACAAACGTCGCTCTCTACCTTATTCGTAGAGGACAGTCAACGTCCTAACAGATGGATAGGCGAGCTGAGTATCCCAGCGAGCTGGCTGGAAGGTAGTACAAGAACTCATGAGAGAACAGGTGCAGCTAGCCCCAAGAGTGATAGTAACCTCTATAGGCTTGAGATAACATACACACTTGACAACGGCAACAGCTGTACCGCGAGTTTTTCCTCAGAGGACGCATTTCACTGGCAAGCGAGGTCCAAATGAGCTGTAGAGAGAGAACCTGTGCATATATATGCAAGCAATATATTTTTTATAATTTCGTAAAACACAGAGGATCGAGAAACTCTATTGAAAGATTACGACCATGTGGTGCTGTGGCTGGACTACTTTAACAAGAATCTTAAGAGACGGCAAGGCAGAAAGGTGAAGCGTGATCAGGCGATCTTTGATCCTACTATTCAGGAGTTAGTCGAGGCTACCAGAGCGGCAGGCTTCCAACTATCGGATGAGGAGATAAACAGCGATGCAAGATTCCCTCGCAGATCATTTGTCAAATCCGGCTACGTAATGGTGGCAAAAAAGGAAGGTATCAAAAAGACCCAGATAATTAACGCAGTAGCCAACAAGTTGCTGCGACGGAGCTTGCAAAAATCCACTAAAAAATAAACAATTTGGTATTGTGCAAGAAGATATGTAGGATGTGTGTATGTCTCTCTCTGGCTCGCTCTCTCTTTCTATGTTTTATTCTCAGTTTAATCATTTTGGAGAGTGGGTTTATTACTATTGCTTACAAGAAATAACAATAATATCAGGCTCAGAAGCTTATGATAAAGTAATCAACTTATGTCAATTACCCAAACAAACGAAGTAGGAGAAATCATACACCTTGCAAAAAGTGGGAGATTAATAGTGAAACTCAATGCTCTGGGTGCTGAAAGGATCAAGGCAGGCGAGCTGCTGATTGATGGATCGGGCAGAAAGGTAGGCAGAGTGGCAGAGTTATTAGGCCCAGTAAAGACGCCATATGCGTCTGTTATAACGATGACAGATAAGAGAAGCAGGCTTGTAGGATTCAAAGTTTTTGGTGGCGGTTTCGCTAAAAAACCTCATGATCGCAGCAGGAGATTTAGCCGCTCCAGGTCGAGATAGTCAGAAAAACCAAAGAGAAAAAGTTGTATATATATACAGGATGCCTTCAACTGAGCGGAGACAAAAGGCTTTTTTAGATTTGCCTCTATAACCTCCTTCTGCACTTGCGCTTTGAGTACGTAAACCCTATGGCTGGGCTTGCGATGTTCATCATCGGACTTTTGTTAATAGTATTTGGCTATTTTGAATATGGGGTAACACCTGTAGTTGTGGGCCTCGTCCTAGTTGTTTATTATAGGAAATATCTGTGGCAGATTCTGGGAATCTCGCAGCCTTAGCTAACCATTTCGATAGCTGTTGGAAGCACATCTGTTCCCATAAGGAGGCCTAGCCTACCGCGTTTGGCATATTTCTCAGTGAACCTTGCACTTCCATCCTGCTTTACTCTGCTGCCGGAAACCAGCAGGGGAACTGGATCATCGCTATGCCCCTTCTTTACACATGGGGTAGAATGGTCACCAGAAACTACTATTGCTGCATCGAACTTATTCAACTCCTGTATTAGCGTGCCAAAGAAACGTCTATCAATATCCTCTATGTTCTTCTTTTTTCCCCTTGCGTCGCCGTCATGGCCAAACTCGTCTGGTCCCTTGATGTGTACATAAATTGCATTGACCGACTTGAGGCTATCTGCAGCAACTTTTGCTTTTTTGTCATAGTCGGTAGTATCACCTGCTTGGAACATCTTTATTCCCAACACCTTGGAAATTCCGATCTCGACTGGCATATCGACAATGCCTCCTATAGTCATGTGATATTTCTTGTTGATCGGTTCGACGTTAGGATACCTGTTGCCAGAATCACGTGCGAGGATGCAGTTCATAGGCTTTTTGCCAGCTGCTATTCTTGTTCTGTTGACTGGATGATCCTTTAGAAGCTGCACGACCTGAGTACTAAATTCATTTAACATTTTTGCAGCGACTTTGGCCGGCTCTGTGTCTTCCTGGGCCTTCGATTCCTGTATGTATATATCCTGAGTGTTAACTGCCTTGGCTATTCCGATGCCGCCCACTTTGTCATAAGCAGGATCAGTATTGCTGATCTTGTCGGATAATTTGACCTTGGCATGCCTGAACCTTATGACCACTCTGTGTGCAATGGTCGGCTCCAAGGTCACAGAACCATCCTTGTCGCTGAACCTAATGTTGTCGCCTAGCGTCTTGCACACAGACTTTGCTTCTTCGATACTAATGACCCTGCCTGCACGCCTATCTATTACTTTTAAATTCTCATCCACTGTTGCAAAGTTGCCACGCAGCGCAAGGTCGCCCTCACGGAAATCAATGTTACAACCTATCGATTCAATGACCCCACGGCCGACGTAGCTACCATCTTTGAAGCTATAGCCCAGCATGTTGAAAACTGCAATATCAGACTGGGGAGCTATTCCCTTGCCTACACTGATAACTCTCCCCATTGAGCCATTTCTTGCGAGCATGTCAAGATTAGGAGTATATGCTGCTTCAAGTGGCGTTAGATCATTCAAAGAGGGATGAGGCAGATCGCCTATGCCATCAAGCAAAACATAGACTAGCCTGATATCCTTCATAGCTACGGAAGGTTGGCTGACCAATTTAATTTTTTGCGCGTCTGGGTGTATCTCTGTAATATGCAAAATATTTTCTCAGCACGTCAATGTGTGGGTGAACTATTTCGAAAACCTCATTATCCTCCTCTTTTGATAGTTGACGCCGGTACCGCTCAAGAATAATTCCTTCTGCTAAGCCTTTGTAATAGCCTACTCTGTGTCCGTAAAGGAAATCATTAACCTGATGGCATTTCCAGATATGCTTTAGTTTTGGCATACGCTTTTTAGGTACCTTTGGCGCCGCCATGTCATTTTCGATAACAGCTTCAATGATATCTCTAATATCCTTGTCCAATATCACATGCAGATACATGCATAGATACGCACATATACTATATTAGCTACCAAAACCTGCAAAAAAGTATATACTCCTTAATAGATCCAGGCCCTTATCAAGTATTATTGGAGCAGCGGTGCACCTTCTGCCAGCGCATAGTACTAGATAGTAACATGCAGGAGACAGAAGATTTTGGCATCAAAAGAAACGAAAAATATATCTGCTCACGTTGCGTCAGGGCTTTTGAATTTTCTCTTGGGAGCTAAAAAGTTACAGAACATTTAATTAAAAGCAATTAGAGCCTTTTCTAGGCTGAAAAGTTTGGGAGATTTACGCAAAGATTACGTTCTTGACAAGTTTATTGTCATGCCTGAAGCTAGCCAAGCAGCACTAGAGGACAGAAATATTGATGGAAACAATTGCCCGTACTGTCCTGGTAATGAGTCGATGACTGAGCCGGCAATCCTTGCTCTTGTGGTCAAGGAAGGCATGCTCCAGCGTCTCTCAGATAGTGAAGACAGTATAATAGAGGACTGGTCAGTGAGGGTATTTCAAAGTGAAAAACCAGTGGTTGTCACGGGTTCCTCTACAACCTACAGTGAGAAACCATTGTACAGCGAGCCGGCCTACGGATACCATCAGATAGTGGTTGCATCGCCAGATCATAACCAGAGCCTATCGCACATTTCTGTCGAGCAATGGGGCAATGTCCTTGTAGTCATACAAGACCGCGTAAGGTGGCTTTACACCCAAAAAAGTGTCACATATGTCTCAATCTATGTCAACAGCGGTGCGAGCGCAGGCGCGCAGCTGAGCCATCCACACCTAAACATAGTTACTTTTTCTACTATACCCCCAGTTATCGACATGGAGGCAGAGGGGGCACACAGATTCATGAATGAGAACGGCAGTTGCCCTGCTTGCAGCTTCATCGGAGTTGAATCAAGCGGTCCGCGCCAGATTCTTGCTACGGACAATTTCATTGCCTTTTGTCCTTGGGCTCCTACTTACCCATATGAATTCTGGATCTATCCAAAAAGACACATAACATCATTTTCAAAGATAACACAAAAGGAGATTAATGACCTTGCGCTGATACTGCGAGCCACACTTGGTGGCATGTCAAAGGCGCTCAGGGATGCTCCTTTCAACCTTGTATTCCACCTGTCCCCGGAGAAGAAGAACAGTCGCCTGATTCACTGGCATATTGAAGTATATCCTCAAATGAATACTTGGTCTGGTCTTGAGCGGGGTTTTGGAGTTTTCATAAACCATGTAAGACCCGAAAAGTCAGCTGAAATATTGGGCTCATCATGCAGGAAAGAGCTGGCAGGGCTTGTAGGAATCGTCTGATAAAATGATCATGCTAGATGACATCGACATTTATGACCCGGGAATAGGCCACTGAGGCTTTAGAGCTAGACCATATGATTTAATTATCAACTAATAATAGAATCAGGTATTAATAATGAACTTACAGCTGGAGGATTGGACTTCGCTTGCATCCCTTGGCCTTGCGGCAATGTTTGTCGCGCTTTTGCTGTCATTTTACAACTTTTTGATCGGTCCGGAAGGCACGGGGCCTGAGCGGGTAGTTGAGCCAGGCAGCCTGCTGCTACAGCTAATCTCTATCTCAGCTGCTCCATGCCTAGTACTTGCTGGGTTTGCGTTTGCCATGGCCAAGACCTATGGGTCTCCGATAGGGGGCGCGCTACTCATAGCAGCCGGCATCACGATAGTTACAGGTATGGTCATTGGTGTAACCATGGTGGCGAAGATCCCAAGTCAGTATATTGTGGGAGCAGTGGGATTCGCACCTTTCATGTTTATGCCAGCTGGCGCAGGCGTAACTGGGATAGGAGGCTACATGCTTGCTGTATCAAAAAGAAGGCGTATCCACAACAGAGACTTAGGTGATCTTCGTTGAGAAGAAGCCCTGGTGGCTTTAGGGAAATTCACGTGTCAACGAACCCGCTGCCTATCAAGGTGTCAGACGGCATCCCCTCCGTTTTTGACAAGGCTCTAAGAGACAAAAGCCCTGTTCTTGCAATAGTCACTGGCACTAAACCGGATTTTTACAAGCAGGCTCCGCTTGTGCTTGAAGCGGTAAGGGAAAAACTACCGGTATTTGTCGTTGACACAGGTCAACATTTTGACGAAGTACTCAGATTCGGCATAGAAGAGTTCCACCTGCAGAAGTATGTTGGCTGCAACCTCCAGATACGTGGAGACTTAATGGAAAAGGCAAGTGAGCTAATAGTCAAATTTGGCTCGTTTGGCAGGTACTGCAAGAAGCGCTTTGGGACTGAGTCTCTCCTCCCAGTAGTGCATGGCGATACA
>JALZEV010000070.1 GCA_030861865.1 Thermoproteota archaeon
GAACTCCTTCTCATCAGATCTCTCGGTGGTTGCAACACATACATCAAGGCAATGTGCTCCATCCTCTACCTGATTTCTCGCAAGGTCAGTCAGCCCGTCAAAATTGTTAGCAAGCACCAGCTCCTTGGCCTTCCTAGACCCTTGGGTATTAATGCGTTCCCCAATTATCAGGGGCCGCGGCTCCTGTCTTAAGTCTAATGCCTTTAGAGCTGAACTTATCCTCGGAAGCAAGTGACTCTTTACTTATTTATTAGCCACTATATTTGCTATTCACAGCAGAAAAGTAGGGCCTATATCGAAAATTCCGTCTTACCTGTTTTATAATAAAAATCCAAGTAAGAACTATGGCGACGATTCAACAGTTTAAATTCAGAGGTAATGGCTCTAGCCTCTTCATAGACAGGGTCTACGCTATTATAAGAAACAGAAGCGGCAAGGTCACAAGCAAGGATCTTGACCAAATGATCGGCAACAAGCAGTATGTCCGGCTTGCAATCACTCGCCTAACAGTCCAAGGTAGGATCAAAAGGGTAAGAGGCTTTGGGAAGATGGGAATTGAATATTTCTATAAAGACATTGACTGTCAGCAGCAAAAAACAAGTGGGGGTAAAGGAAGTACTAGTACTTCTTCTTATATTTAGCATCTAGAACTCTTCTTAGCCCTGCAATATGCTGTGGATTAGTTCCGCAGCATCCCCCTATCATTCTTACGTGATCGTATTTATTAACAAAATCTTCAAGCGCTTCTGCTATTTCTTTTGACGTCATCTTATATATTGCACGCCCGCCCTCGTTCTGAGGCATGCCAGCATTCGGCATAACCAGTATTGGCAGATCTTGCTCACTTAACCATCTTACGCTTGGCACCATTTCATATGGGCCGGTGGAACAATTGAGCCCAAATGCATCGATGTTCATGTTGCTGACAGTGGTGTAAGCTGCTTGAATGTTGGTTCCAAGCAGCATTTTGCCGTACTGATCTAATGTAACGTTGGCAATTATTGGCACTTTTTTGGCTACTTTTTCCATCGCCATATGGCATGCCTCGATCGCCAGCTTGACCTCTAGTATGTCCTGACTTGTCTCTATTAATAGCGCGTCGACCCCTCCTAGAATGAGTCCTTCAGCCTGTAGCATAAACGCCTGTTGTATGTCAGCAAGAGGCGTTTCTCCAAGCGCAGGGTCATTTGAGCTTGGCAAATATCCAGTAGGGCCAATAGAGCCGATTATATATCGCGGTTTGCTCTCCTCGAATTCATTGCATACCTCTCTTGCAAGTTCGGTTGCTTTCTTGTTAAATTCAATTGTCTTGTCTCCATATCCATATTCGGCAAGCTTGAATCTATTGGAGCCAAATGTGTTAGTCTCAATGCAATCGGCCCCTGCCTTAAGGTAGCCTCGATGAATCTGCTTTATCCACTCTGGTCGGGACAAATTGAGACCATCGTTAAATCCATCTTTGCCATCTGGAAAATCCTCCGTCTTAGGATTGAGACGCTGTATCTCGGTTCCCATAGCACCATCGAATAGCAATACCCTCTTTTTTGCTGCCTCAAGGAATGACTCGTGCAAGTACTGTAAACTTTTCTAGGATTCGATGGAGTTTAAAACCTTTGTAAAATTGACACTATTGATAGCATGTCTTCATAGAGATTTCATAAATGAACACTAGAACCGTCACAGGAAAATATCTCTATATGCGGGGCTCTTGTACAGCAAAACTATCATTGAGAGAATCGAACCACGCAGCCAAAAGAAAACGCTGCTATTCCTGTTGAAAAAACTTCTATTGTTGTGCCTGTCCGATTGACTACAAAGAAGCTAGGAAAAGAGAAACTGATAAGGGTGCCAACAAATGGTCATTAATAAAAAGAAAATCACAACCTAAGATGCTACATTTTTTATTATTATTTTGATCTATCATGGTGCGACGCGAGAGATTGTGCGCGGAAAAGGCACAGTGTCCTTAATATCTTCGGCGTTTGTTATCCACCGTATCAAGCGCTCAATGCCAAGCCCAAATCCGCCATGTGGTACAGAGCCGTAATTTCTTAGGTCAAGATACCAGTCATAGGCCGCAGGATCAAGCCCCTCTTTCTTGATGCGCTTAGTGATTGAAACAATATTATCTTCTCTTAGACCGCCACTTGTTATTTCGCCAAATCCCCTTGGTGCTAGCATATCTGCCGCCAGCCCGCTACCTCTATGGTGCGGGTTCTCCTTTACATAAAAGGGCTTGATTGCAAGTGGGTAGCCTACCACAAATATAGGCTTGGTCACATTCTTAGTTAGCTCACGTTCAGAATCAATATTGAGATCATCGCCTAACTCTATCTCACGTCTGCTACCATCTTCCTGAGTAATCATTAACCCTTTTGACTTGACGATTTCAATTGCCTTTTCATAAGATAGCCGCTCAAATGGTGGCTCGATCTTTTTCAGTTCAACTATATCACGTCTTAGATACGTCAGTTCCTCAGCCCTTTCCTTGATCGTGTTTTGGATCACGTATGAAATAAGCTGTTCCTGTACTTTCAAGAGGTCTTCAAGAGTGACCCACGGTGCCTCAGCCTCAAGGTGAGAAAACTCTGTAAGATGCCTGACAGTTCGAGATCTTTCTGCACGAAAGGAAGGAGTAAGGCTCCATACGGGTCCGAGTGAAAAAATCATAGCTTCCAAATATAATTGAGCGCTCTGTGACAGGTAAGCTTCTTCATTGAAATATTTCAGCTTGAAAAGTGTTGAGCCTCCTTCTACTGCGCCTTTGACAATGATCGGTGCAGTCACTTCCATCCAGCCGCTTTCTATAAACCAACGCCGGCCATAGTCAAGTACAGTTGCCCTTATTTTCGTAATTGCAATCATCTTGCGCATACGCATTGCTAGATGTCGCTTATCAAGCAACAATTCTTCACTCTGATACTCACCTATAGGGTAATCCGTGCGTGCAATATTGTATATCTTGAGGTTCTTTCCCTTTATCTCATATCCTCCCTCTGGAGCCCTTGCATCTTGGCTTACAATGCCTGTCACTTCAATTGAAGATTCTATAGTAAGGCTGGCTGCCTTTTCGACAGGGAAGACGCATTGGATCACGCCCCCCCTGTCATCGCGCACAAGCACAAACGCATTCTCTTTTTGCTTCCTTAGCCTGTATACCCAGCCCCTGACCATGACTTCCTTGCCGACATAGTCTGACGACTTGACCTCACTTGTCCTGACGGACATTGAGATTTAGGTTTCCTATCTAATTCTTAAGTTTATCCAGCTTAAAACTTGAACTATTGACCTCTTATCGGATCTTCCAATCAACCTCTCTCTTATAACTAAATTCTACTCAAAATCAAGCACAAACCAAT
>JALZEV010000077.1 GCA_030861865.1 Thermoproteota archaeon
ATCATTTTGGCAGCTACAATTTTGCCATTGCGCTCAATGGGGATAACGTGGCCCCATTTCAGGTAGTCCCACGCTCCAACTCTAAAACCACCAGACACCATCGAGTAGATTATTGCCTTTATCCTTCTGTCTAGATATTCAGCCAGCCTGCATATCTCTTCAATTGTCGGTGCTCTATCATCTGCATATCTCCTCCCCTTTGGTAACCCACGGGTTATCTTTTTCCATGCTATAGGCAGCTCTACAACATCGCAGAATAATTTGATAGCCTTGAGGTATCCTCTGACAGTTGAGATCACTATTTCTTTTCTATTTACTCGCTCAAGCTGAAACATTACAAACTTCAAGATTGTATTGAAGGCCCAGTTCGCGTCACGGGCTGCTTTCGCAACAAAGACTTTCGACTGCTCTTCTATTGAAATATCCTGGGGTAGGCCTGCAAACACAAAAAATTTAGCCAGCCTCTTTGGATATTTCTGCTTGGACACCGGAGATTTAAGCGAATAGATATACATCATCCAAGCATCTGTTGTTGTACTATGAGTCTCCATTATTTGGTTCACCATTTTGACGTATGGTGAACCCTCCTAGAGAGAACTAATAGCGTGTATCACCCCGACGGGCCCGCTAATCATACGCGTTCTAATATCGGTGCTTTGTATAAGGTATTGACGAAACAACAAGGGTGAAAGTAACGACAAATGACTGAAAGGCTAGAGACTGTATTAGATAAGGTTTCCGCTATATCATATACTTATACTACTCAAATGCTCTGCTTCCAATCTATTATATTCTCATTTAGTGGTGGTGGAGGACCTGAGAAGTCTATTCCATATGCTTTCTTTGCAAATTCACGAAACTTTATGGCCCATGGATGATTTGAAGTAGCAAATTCTTTTAGCATATTGGCAGGGTCATGTGTCTCTATACTAACCACTTCAAGATCAGGGGCACCACTGCCTGGAGGACTACGCTGAATCCAAACGTGTTCGCGAGAAATACCAGCAATTCTATAGAATTCGTCATGTTCTTTGGTATTACCGTTTTCCTTTACAAACTTCTTTGCTAGTTCTGCTCCTCCTGGAAGATAAGGTAATGCTAAGCAATAATTTACCATTTCTGTAAAATCATAGAAGGGAGATAAATATAAGTAAATTGTCGCTGTCTGGATCTCCCTTGGAATATTCTGCAGCATAAGATGCACAAAGAGGAAGCCTTCCCCTTTGAGGGATAAAATGGAATTTCTGATAGTATTATTTCAAATGACGGCCTCGCTGTAGCATTTCATATTTGCTGTGAATTCTATCTCTTGCTCCCTTTGTCGCCTCTCTATCAATCTCTATGCGCTTAATCCGATTGTTTTCGATATGCAGTTGCAGGTGCGTTCCCGGTTTAGCATCGCTTACCAATTCCACGGGTACATCAAACTTATGATGGTCGTCGTCATTGCCATCATCAGCATAAACTACAGCAAAATCTCCTTCAATTCGGTCTAGGCTTGCCTTGATTACTTTTCTACCATGCAGTATATCTAGCCCTTGTACATATATGCAATAATCAAAATTAACGCTATTGCAGGGACAGACATACCGCCTGAAACTCGAAAATGTCAACAGTTTTTCCACACTTTTCTGTTAAAATTGAATAGTTACCTCCACCATCTGAAGTCAAGGTGATTGTGCCATCAATGTCCGTCCTAAGTAGATATTGAGCTCCGGAAACTGAAATCCTATCCAAAGCCTCCTGATGGGGGTGGCCGTAGCTATTTCCTGCACCTAGGGAAATAATCACAACTTCTGGAGTTACCGCATTCAGAAAGGCCGAGCTGCTAGATGTTCGACTGCCGTGATGACCCGCTTTCAAGACATCAGCATTAAGTGTTGTGGTATTCTCGGAGACCAGCCTCACTTCATTTCTTTCTTCCATATCGCCAGTCAACAATGCTGAAAAATTACCATAGGTTACTTTGAGAACCACAGAATTATCATTAAATTCTGCTTCATTGTTTGCACGATCAGGTATACTCGCAGGTGGATTTAAAACATCGATTTTGACTGCCGGATCGAGGTTGATCGACTCGCCTTCACTAACTGATCTTAACGGAATTTGCTTGTTGTAAATAGCGTCTAGAAGATCCTCAAAGGTCTGCGTAGTATGTATTTGACCAGAGTCCAGCACCTGTCCGACATTTACAGTGTTGATAACATCAATCAGCCCGCCAATATGATCTGCATGAGGATGTGTCGCTACTACAACATCAATATAGCTCAAGCCATACTCTTGCAAGGTTGAAAGCACTTTGCCGGAGCTTTGGCGCTCTCCTCCATCTATGAGCAATATCTTTGTGTTGGGAAGAATAACAAGGATTGAATCTCCTTGTCCTACATCAATAAAGGACATAGTTAGATTTTGACTTGGCTGAATTTTGGAAGTGATCTCCACACTTGAATTTGCTGAAGGTGATGATTCTGGTGGCTGTATTGGACCTTCAGATGTATTCAGCGAAGGCGACTCCGGATCGAAGACCAAACTACCTAAGTTGGCACTACCTAGAGTATTGCTTGTTGAGAAGACCCAATTGTCTTGTCCATCCGGTGATCGCTGCCAAGTCGACTCATCATTATCCTGATCAGAAAAAGGACCAACAGAATCTATCAGTAATCCTAAATCATTTCTTAAATTGATGCCTTCACCTGTATTATCGAGCCACTGTTGTGAATCTCTTACAGCTATCAGGTACCCTTTAGGAGGAATAGTTGTTCCTTCGTTTATGACTACAGTAGCAGTTCTACCTGCAGTGGAGCTGATTGTCCAACCGCTGACATCGATACCCGTATTCGATGGATTATAGAGTTCAACCTTTTCTGTACCGGTGTCGGTGCCTGCAGGATTTAGTTCAACTTCATTAATCAAAATTTGATTATTAGTAGTCGCATAAGCCTGTAAGCAATAGATAGATGAAAATAGTGATGCCATAAAAATTATGAGGAGTCCTTTCAAGCGCCTATCGATTTCCTTAACTTGAATATAAGACATTTGTCAAGGTTACCCTCTACAGGGCTTAAGTTTCGAATTAACGGGACAGTTAATCGTCAATGAATAAGATAAAAAAATTGAAACTCAGTCGTGATTGCGTCGGGTTAATCGTTCAGCCGCCCTCCTACTGCCGCAAGTCACGCAGCATCTGTTCGAACTGCTCTTTTGTTATTTCGCCTTTTGCATATCTGTCTCTGACAATTGATACTGCATCCGGTCTTTGCTGCTGTGGGTATGAGTAATAACTTCCTCTCCAAGGCCAGAGAAACCACCTTGCTACTAAGAAGACTATGAATATCAGGAAGACGGCACCTAGCCAGCCAAAATGAAAGGGGAAGAAGAAGGGATAACCGAAGTCTTCTCCTGGCCGCCAAGGGGCAAGATAGAGTGATAGGGCAATTGATAGTCCTATGACCGCTATCAATCCTATTATGCCCCAACCTACAATTCGTCTGATGCGATTTGACTCTTGTTCGCTCATTGTTATTTGACCTCCACAAGCTTTCCTTATTGCCTATCCGGAGTGTTCTTAATAGACTGTCCTTGAAGGAATCTTGACGACATCTAAATAATCACCTATTGAGAGCTGCAATGACAGAAGCCGTTGCCGTCCTTGTGCTTTTTGCAACTCCTAGCCCGAATATTCCTAGACCTATTACGACCCCAAGTATGGGACCTGGTACTGCAATGACTGCAAAGAATCCTGTAGCTACTAGGGCAGATACCGTAAATATGATGCCACTTGCAGCTAGTAATCCGCCTATCAGATATGATCTCTGCTTCCACGATACTACGAACGCTCCTATAGCCAGCACAAGAGCACTTATGGGAACCACCGGTACGAACCATGCCGGTCCAGCCCCCGGTACAAGCCCTATTTGCGCCGCCAGTGCTACAAACGATGGCTGCAGCACCAACATACTACCTGCAAAAAAAGGCAGAACCGCTATGAGTGATGCTGCTGCCAGCCCTACTGACAATATGTGTTTTGAATTTGTTGTCATGGCGCAATCTTTGGTTGGATCTATTTTAACCATTGTTGACCCATGAGACGTAACTTTGTTACCTCAGTGATAATGTAGGTCTGTCATATTGTATTCACGCTCTGTCAATCCACCTAAGCCGCGAACTTTCAATAATTGACCTAGAAGCAAAATTTTGGTCTTGGATTCAAAGAAATTTTTATCCAAATCCCTCTAGCCTTACATCGCAGAAACCTTTTTAGCTCCTGTTACATTCAAAGGATATCAAAGAATCCACTTTTTTCGCTCGTCACTGTTTCTATCTTATTATTATTGCGGCTTTTGCACAACACAGATTAAATCTTCTTTCATAGTTTGTATTCGACAGTTCAGCCATAGTTTGAACCTTGATTTTTCAAAGATGCAATCCTGACTAGCAATAATTAATAGCCCGATGTGATTGAGTTATGAAAAGTGTGACGACATGAGATGCGAGAACCCTGTCATGAATCAGATCCTCGATACTTACAAACCACTGTGGTCGCTAAATCATGCCATTTCTCTAATGGACTGGGACTTTGAGACTTATATGCCTAGGAAAGGCACGGAAGAAAGAGGAGTGGCCGATTCTCAACTTCATCTGCTGCATAAAGAGCTCCTGCTAAACAAAGATTTTGTTGGTCTTGTAGAGTCAGCGAAGAAACTGGAGAACCTGAACGATACAGAGAAGGGCATTGTACGAGTGCTCAACAGGGACATAACCAAGCAGATAAAGATACCAAAAGAGTTGACTGAAGCAGAGTCTTTGGAAAGAATAAGGGGCAACATGGCATGGAGACAGGCCAGAGAAAAATCAGATTTCACGATGTATTCGCACCACTTGAAGAAGATGATAGAAATAAAGAAGCAAATCGCGGATAAGATAGGTTATGAAAAGCATCCATATGATGCGCTTTTGGACACATTTGAAGAAGAGCTTACAGTGGCTGACTTGGATAAGGTATTTGGTGTGTTGACTCCGCGTATTCAGAAGGTTCTGAAAAAGCTAGTAGATTCAGGGAGCCCGTTTTGCAAAGAGAGCAAACTTGGAAAATCAAAGTATGATATCCAAAAAGTTGATGAGCTCAATCGTGATATTTTGACCCTTCTGCAATATGACATGGAACGTTTCAGAATAGATTTATCTACGCATCCTTTCACTGAGGCTATGGGCCTCAACGACGTCAGAATAACTACCCGGTATGAAGGGACTGATTTCAAAAAGTCGATATCTAGTACTATTCATGAAGCTGGTCATGCCTTGTATCATCTGCAATGCGATCAGTCATTGTCTGTTACTCCTCTGGAGGGCGGATCTTCGCTCGCACTACATGAATCTCAGTCCAGGTTTTGGGAGAATATTGTGGGCAGAAGCCT
>JALZEV010000094.1 GCA_030861865.1 Thermoproteota archaeon
ACAAACCACACAGGTGTCCTGACTCCTCGTCCGCTCTTTCTGTAGGTTTCTAGGTTGATGTATTTCTCACCAGCAAGATTCACCAATTTTTCCCTACCGCTCTGCTATTGTCTTGATCAGTCCTCAATATAAGAATAAAAAGAAAGATCGGGTACTTGCAGAAGCCTATTATATTATCCCAATAAATTGTTTTTAGCCTATGCTGGCCGTATAGATCATATCTGTACTTGCAATGACAATATATGTAGTCAAGGCCAAGCCAAAAGAGGAAATAATTGCAAATCTCAGGCAGGAGCTCAGCTCAGGCAAGATATCCAGGCTTAGACCATTTGGAGAGGAGC
The DNA here is from genome assembly GCA_030861865.1 of Thermoproteota archaeon. Lineage (GTDB taxonomy): Archaea > Thermoproteota > Nitrososphaeria > Nitrososphaerales > Nitrososphaeraceae > Nitrososphaera. The sequence continues at coordinate 342 of JALZEV010000094.1, forward strand.
TGCATCACGGCCTAGAGAATGCAAGAATGTTTGATGGGTATGCATACTGGGTGGAAGAAGATTATTGCTCCCCGCCGCTTGCAATGGAAAGGAGAGGTGTACTGGATCGCTATTTCAACGATATCACAGTAGAACAAGTTGAATCAGATGAAGAAGGATGGAATAAGATCAAGTACAGACCTATGCTTTGGAAATGATGGCATACATTCGCTTCCCATATAGGCGTATAATATATGGCATACATAACGGGTAAAATATACGACCATTAAGAATCCAAAAAGGGGCATAGAGTAGCCTTTTTCTTCTTTCTTTGTCTTCTGCCAAACAGAGAGAGAAGATATGAATGCAGTACATGTGTGTGTATATGGCGTATGGCGTATAGTATCTGATTCTGGGAGTCAGCAGGTAACCTAACTGGTAGTGAGAAGAATATGATTCAAGCAATTCTCCTTATACAGGGAACGGAAGTAGGATCAGAAGATCTATAAGATGCAATGAATTTGTGTGCCAAAAAATAAGGAAAAAGATTTTAGATCGTGTCCTTGCCTTCTAGATGTGCCCTTAACATCCACGCCATCTTTTCATGTCTTTGTGTTGCTTCTAGGAAAAAGTCATTTGTTGCCATGTCTTCTAACTCTTCAGCTTCATCAGCGTTCTTCCTAAGCGTCTTGATTATTGTTTCATGATCCTTTAGCAGGTTTGATATCATTGTCTGCGCATCAGGATTTCGACCAGGCTCTTCATTTATGCTTGAATAGCGTACAAACTCGTCAAGCGTCCCAAGAGACTTGCCGCCAAGCTGCCTTGCCCTTTCTGCTATCTCGTCTACCATTTCATCGAGGATTTCATACTGCTCTTTAAAGAATTCATGCAGCTGATGGAAGCGAGGTCCTATAACATTCCAGTGATACTTCCTTGTCTTTGTGTAGAGAACATATTCGTCACACAGACGCATATTAAGCGTCTCGACTAGCTTTTTACGAGCATCATCTTTTACTCCGATATCTGTCTTAACGTCGTGCTCCATTATTGCAGTAGATGTCGCACTACCACTCTTTGATGCCATAATCAGGATGATCACACAAAATTATATATGAGATATGTAACAATGAGGCAGACAGCTTTATTACATTGAGCGTCTACAAGTGGTGTCAAATATGGCAGTGCGTAGGAAAAAAAGCAGGGTGACTGCCCAAGATATTGATACGCTGTTTCGATTGGCCGAGCTTTATAACACAGACTATGACTTTCAGGCTGCCGAGTGGTTCTGGGGTCAGTTCTATGAAAAGACAATCGAAGATTTCACAAGCAAATACTCGCATGGAAGTAGAGAGTATCAGTTCTTTGAAAGGATAACGTCAAAGTGGGAGCTTGTAGGCTTACTTGTTGAAAAAGGGTTCCTAAACGCCGATCTATTTTTCGACAGGTATGGGTCACTTCAGGCGGAGTGGGATAAATCCAAACCAATAATCTATGGTCTTAGAGAAAAGTGGAATGAGCCACGACACCGCGAGAATTTTGAGCTTTTGGCAAACCTTGGCCGCAAGTGGCAGGAAAAGCACCCGCCAAAGGTATGATGGAGAACATACAATGAGCGGTGGCAGAGTTTATTGCGGTTCAAAATCATTTGCCAATAGCAGCAGAGTTCCAGACAAAGCTTTACTTTGAAGATTTTACTCTTTCATAGTCTTTGCTATTATAGCGATACAGGCCAAGATTAAGGTATACGGCTTAAGCCCGGTAACTGCGGTACAGCACGGAAATATTCATACACGGCTTTAGCCACAAGAGCGCTCTGAAAAAAGAGTTGGCCACAGGCTCCAAAATGCAATTGGTTTTTGTTGATCAGCCAGCTAGACAGCAAATGATCTTTCGAAATAAGAGATGTAAATGCAAGTTATAGCACTCGTGGCTCTTTAAAATGTCACAGACAAGCAACTAGCTACTGATTGCCTTATGAAGTTACAATTTATTATCAAGAAAGCCTTTGCATTATTATCATATGCAACCGCCAGATATTGAGGACATTCTACCACCAGAGAAAATAGCGTTCATAGCCTACAATATAGGTGTTTTTGAATCAGTTCAGAAATTTGGCAACCTTATTACCAGTAGTAAGATAACTGGTGGTATGGATCCACTTAAGGTAGCAGAGCTCCTTGAGGAGACGCGCGCATTCTATGACGTAGACATGATCGCACAGCTTATCAACGGGATGCTGGATCAAAGGGCGAGTATGAATCTTCCTTCTTCCTTGACAATTGGGAGGATCAAACCGAGCCAAGTAGACTATGTCCTCAGGCAGCTAAAGGCAGCAGGCATATCCATTAATAAATAGCAGTATAGACACAACAACAATAATCGTGAGTATCAGTATATGAGTATGAACAACAACATGTGAGAGCTCAATCAATTCCTTGCTTGTATGCCTGCTGTATATATGTGCAGATTGCAGTGTTTGAACTATTTTTGAAACAGACTCATACTGGTTACCAATATCTTAATAATTGTATGACTGATAATTCTTTACTCGATTTTCGCTAGAGTGGAAATTAAAATCATTAAGATACTTGCTGGATGCAAAATAGCTTATGGGTCTGATAACATGGATAGCAATTGCAGTAATAGTCCTCGTAGGTTCCGTTACAACCTTGTAATGAGTTATCGCTGTCTGCCATAGCCATAGCGATAATACTCGATTTTGTTTAGAAGACACACAGCAAATAACAAAATACTTTTCAGCAACAAGACGGTGTTATTTAGCAAGAAGAAGGAGAAAGTGAAGGAATAAGAATGGGTTTGCTAACTTGGATAGCAATCATTGTCATAATATTAGCCGTCATTGGCTTGGGTGCTGGAGTCTTTTTCTCAGGAGTGATGAGGGGTGCTGAAATAATTAGGAATAGTCCTGTAGTACAAAATGTTACCGAAGAGGCTAAAGAATTTGTTCAGAACACGAATTTGTCCGATGTAGAATAAGAATTTAATTTATCACTTATAAGAGAAATTATCTCTTATGCTCACAAAGACATAGGAGGAGTAGGACTAGTCATTGCCACTACGATGATGCTTCTCCCTCTCTCTGCTTCAACTTTAGGGTATATCCTCATCGTCAGCTCAAAATGTCTCAGCACAAGTTAGCTTCGAAATTATAGAATAAGTATGGCTCCACTGATGACTGTGGTCCATAGACCATCCTTGTGGCCTTCTGCTGACTGGGTAAAGTTCTGTGTCCGGTAGATCTTATTTGACAGTCTCCACTGCTCCTCTTTCTCACTCCATGTAAGGCTTGGGTCGTTTGGCAGCCCGAAGATAGTTGCAAGCATCTCCATTGCCATGTCCTCGGCATAGTCACCTGCTTTTTGCGCAGTTTCGCCGGTAGAGTGATGTTCTGACAGGTATCCGTGCTGGCTTCCATCCACAGGTCTTGCCAGACCAATTGATGCTGCAATAAGCCTGTTGGGCTCGTTAGTGGCAGACCTTGCCATTATTGTAAATACAATCTGTCCAGGCTGCAAGTATTTTCTGCCTTCCTGACGGCTGACAATTCTACAATGCGGAGGGAGTATGCTTGATACTGACACCAGGTTCAGGTCTGCTATCCCTGCATCTCGGAGGGCAAGCTCAAAACTTGTCAAATAGTCCTTGTGAATGCCTCTGCCCCTGGTAAAAAATACCCTTGTGGGGACATTGTGCATAGGATTAGCAATATTGAGATCTTGTTGTTGCTCTTCCATGCACACTATGTGACATACAAGACAAATTAGAATTGATAATATTGTTACCAGTATTATTGCAACTATATAGCACAGCTGGCGGCTAGATCGAAGCATTGAAGATCAGTGCAATGCCAGTTGGTAAGAAGTTCACGGTAAAAGTAATGGGCATAATCAATACCAGCCCTGAATCCTTTTACAAAGGGTCTGTCAAGACTGGCGAGCAGGAAATAGCAATGACAGCAAGGCAGATGCAAGAGGATGGTGCCCATATCATCGACATTGGCGGTATGTCGACTGCACCCTATGTGCAAACAGTCCTAGTCCCAATCGAAGAAGAGATAAGAAGAATTACAGAGGCCATCAAGGTGGTCAAGGGTGTATGCGACTTGCCAATTTCGGCAGACACATCAAGGGCCGCAGTTGCAAAAGAAGCAATAGCAGCCGGCGCAGATGCTGTGAACGATGTAACTGGACTAAAATATGATAACAAGATGGCAGACATTGCAGCAAAAGCTGGCGTGTCTATGATAATTGGCGCATACAGCAAAGCACCTGCTACAGGCAGAATGGCCAGTACACTCAAGGCATTGAAGAAAAGCATAAGCTTGGCAAGTGAGGCGGGTATCAAAGATGTAATGATCGACCCATCAATAGGCTTTTTCCGCCAAGAAGGGAAAAATCCCTTTTTCACTAAAATGACAGACATGCCCTGGTATGTACGTGATACTGAGATCCTATCCAACCTGCACAAGCTTGCAAGACTCAAGAAGCCGATCTGCATATCAGTTTCGAGGAAGTCTTTCATAGGTTATCTGCTGAACCTGAATGCTGCAGAAGATCGCCTGATACCCTCAATAATATGTGAAATGATTGCTGCTCTCAAGGGTG
>JALZEV010000120.1 GCA_030861865.1 Thermoproteota archaeon
GGCAGGCACGCAAATACTATCCATCTTTAGCATCACCATATCCAGCTTCATGGTTGCCGGCGGCATCCTACTTTTTATTGTATCGATTGAGCTCCTTACACACGGCGAGTGGAGATTTGCCGGCGCAGGGACTCAGGGTGAATCGGGTGTTGTCCCGTTAGCATTTCCACTGCTAGCCGGCCCTGGCGCTATAACAGCTGTAATAATTTCATTCCAGACGGCAGGTCTAATCGTGACTGCTTTATCGATCCTGATAGTGATAGGTATTACCTATATCGTGTTAAGATACGTTGATAGGATTTATAGAGTAATTGGAAGGCGAGGGTCAATCATTGTTACTAGAGTATTTGCTGTGCTCATTGCCGCTATCGCTGTACAATTCATAGTGGATGGAGCCCGGACACTCTTTAACTAGGGAAAGATTTGTTAATATATTTAGCAATAGCTTTGAAAGCAGTGACAAACCATGACAATAGTGGCGGATATAGGGAAGAAGCAGGCCTCAAGTTATTATCAAAGCACAGTATTTCAGTTGGAGACAGCATCAAGATTACTACTGAAGATGGTGAGATAAGCGGCCTATTGATGCCACGCTATGAATCTGCTAGTAAAGAGTACATTGTCATCAAATTAAAAAGCGGATATAACACGGGCATACATGTCGGAAAAATAAAATCGATAACAAAAATGCTAGGCAAAGACCAAGCTGTTGCCTCTGTCAGAATTCCTGCAGTTACTGCTAAGCATAATTTGCCAAAAGTTGCCTTGATAAGCACTGGCGGGACGATAGCAAGCAAGATAGATTACCGCACGGGGGGTGTGCACGCAGCCCTTTCTGCTGATGAATTGTATGTATCAGTGCCTGAGCTTGCCAATCATGCATCAATTGATCCCGAAGTATTGATGAGTGAGTATAGCGAGAACCTCAGGCCAGAGCATTGGACATGGATAGCAGAGAAAGTCACAGAAAAAATCAAGAGTGGCAGGTATAGCGGAATTGTGGTGTCTCATGGAACTGATACTATGCATTATACCGCAGCTGCCCTTAGTTTTGCACTCCAAAAGTTGCCTGTTCCAGTAGTCCTTGTAGGTGCACAGAGGTCATCTGATAGGCCTTCTTCTGATGCTGCATTGAATTTGCTTGGTGCAACGATATTTGCAACAGAATCAAAGTGTGCCGGCGTCTTTGTTGCTATGCATGCTTGCACTTCAGATGACATTATTGCATGCCATGTCGGGACAAGAGTAAGAAAGAACCACACAAGCAGACGTGATGCTTTTGAGTCAATTGACATGATTCCTGTAGCGTTTGTAAGGAACAACGAAATAGAAATGCAGCACAAACACCCGAATCGGCTAGAACAAAGATCCAGTGACAACCCTTTTGAAGTAAACACAAAATTTGAGGATAGAGTCATATTGCTAAAATACTATCCTGGCTTTGACCCAACGCTCATCGAGCATGCGATTAATGTAGGCTACAGAGCTATAGTTCTTGAAGGAACAGGGCTAGGTCACGTAGGCAAGGCATGCTTTCCCGCTCTCAAAAAAGCCGTTGATGCAGGTCTATTAGTATGCATGACATCGCAGTGTATCTGGGGGCGCGTAAGGATGACAGTCTATGACACTGGCAGAGACTTACTCGATATCGGGGTAATACCGCTATCTGATATGATATCTGAGACAGCTACAGTCAAAGCAATGTGGGCGCTGGCAAACAGCGAGGATGTCGAAGGAGCCAAAAAAATAATGCAAGAAAATATCGCAAATGAAATTTCACCCATCATCCCAATATCATAATAAATATAGATAGAAGGGATTCAGCAAGTAACTATTCCATTGTATGCCGAACAACAAATCCGCAAGGAAGTGCAATAAATAATAGGCCAGTGGCTTTTGTGATATGCAGAACAGACCTATGCAGAAAAAATGATATCATCCGTACAGATCAGAGGACAGATATTTTCATGGAATGGTACGTAATAATTCCCTCAAGTTACACAAAGGTACATACAGCATCATATCACGGAACGATTGGAACTATTCTCAGGCTGTGGAAAGATTTGTGCTTGTCAGGACGGATTCAGCTTCTAGTAAAGGGTCGCAGGTGAAGCAAGGTACAGAATTACAGTAGCACCAAACCACTAATCCTGAATGGATGAAAGCAAGTTAAGCTATCGTAAGAGCACTTAACAGAACTGGCAAGGCTTAATACGTGTGTTAGGAGAATTTCTAGCCAGTGGCATCTACTCTAGATCCAGCATCCTTGAACCTCAAGGTAGGCTTTGAAATACATCAGCAGCTAGCCACAAAGACTAAGCTGTTCTGCAACTGCAGCTGCGAAGAAGCAAAAGAATATGATCGTTCATTTGTACGCAAGCTGCGGCCAACTCAAAGTGAGCTTGGTGCATATGACCCAGCTGCAATCTTCGAGTTTTCCAAGATGCACACTGTTGAATATCAGGCGGCATTTGGTTCTAGTTGCCTTGTAGAGGCTGATGAGGAACCTCCACATGATGTCACCAAACAGGCACTTGAAACTGTGTTGATATTTTCACTTGCACTCCACTCTAAGGTTATGCATGAGATTCATGTCATGCGTAAGATAGTGATAGATGGCTCAAATACTACTGGTTTTCAGCGTACGATGCTTGTTGCATCTGGTGGCTACCTTGATATTGCAGGCAAGCGAATTGGAGTTCAAAGCATCTGTCTTGAAGAAGACGCAGCTAAATTAATAAGCGATGAAAAGGGAGTGCGCAAGTTTGGCCTCGACAGGCTTGGCGTGCCACTTGTAGAAATCGCCCTGGAACCGGTGACGGGCGGGCCTAGTGAAATCATGCAGGTTGCCCTCACGTTAGGTAGGCTCCTTCGAGCAAGCAAGCGGGTTGCACGTGGGCTTGGCAGCATCAGGCAAGACATCAACATTTCAGTACAGAACGGTGCCGTGGTTGAGGTCAAGGGTGTGCAGCAGCTCGATCAGTTAGTAAAAGTAATCGAGTATGAGATGCAGAGACAATACGGCTTAATAGTAATCGCGCAGAAATTGAAAGAAAAGAATGTTGACATCAAAAAAGTAGGTGACAGAATTGAAGATGTCACTGACATTCTCGGCAACAAGGCGTCTTCAAGAATTGTTAAAAAGATTCTTGAAGGCGGAGGGGTACTCATAGCGATAAAGGTGCCAGGGTTTGCAGGCATGATCGGCTTCGAGCCCTACAATGACATCAGACTTGGAAGAGAGCTTGGCAAGCTAGTCAAGTTTTATGATATAGATGGTGTATTCCATTCAGATGAGCTTCCAAATTATGGAATAACGGAGGAAGAAGTTGCAGCAGTCAAGCAAAGGCTACAAATGAATGACAATGACGCTTTCGTCATCTTAGGAGGTACAAATGACAAAGTCAAGTTCGCTTCTGACGCAATAATTCGACGGCTTAAGGCTGCAGTCGATGGTGTTCCTGCTGAAACCCGCGCGGCAACGCCCGAGGGCAATACTGTGTTCTTAAGGCCAAGGCCTGGTGTAGCAAGGATGTACCCAGAGACAGACATACTGCCGATTGCGATTACTGACTTGATGCTTGTGTCGCTTGCAGATAAGATCCCAAGACAATGGGATGAGGTTGTGGACTTGCTTGCCAAGAAATACAATCTCAACAGGAAGCTGGCAAGTCAGATCTTTGACTCTGACTACCTTAACGTGTTTGAGGAGATTGCAAGCAAGACTGAGGTACAACCTACATTTATCGCGTCTAAGTTGACAGAAGATCTCACAAGCTTGCAAAGGCAAGGATTAGATGCTTCTGTCTTGACAGATCATGTGATAAAAGATATCTTTACAAGGCTTGACAGAGACTCCATAACAAAAGAATCAGTTGTATTGATATTTGAAAAGCTAATGAAAAGAGAGCCGGCCATATTAAAGACTGTCAATGAACAGATAAATGTAAAGGAAGATATGGAGGAAAAGATGGTTAATGCAGCAATTGAGGCTATAGGTGCGTTTTCAATAAGTGACGAAGAGCTGAGCAAAGGACTTGACAGGATAATAAGCAACAATATGGCAGTAATCAAAGAGAAAGGCGCGAATGCATTGAGCACACTTATGGGAAGAGCAATGGCAGAATACAGGGGCAAGGCCAATGGTCAAAAGGTAAATGCAATGCTGAAGGATAAGATGAACAAGATGATCAACAACTAATAATGTACAAACCCAAGTCTACGAGGGAAATTTATATTGAATCCCTTTCCATCAATTCTGCAAGCTTAGAAAAGCAGCTTGCTGACCAGTCAGTCCTATCAGAGGAGATTAAAAGCATACTAGATTTTGTTTCAAAGATGTATTGCGAAAACGTTGAGAGGATTATCACGCTCTGCGATAAGGACATGATGGCCCTGGAGTATGTGCCAAGCCCACTTAAGCTGTTCATTGATTGTCTTGCCCATGTCCAAAAATCACTTAGCCTTTCGTCACCTGCAAGCAGGCTGATCCAACGGTATCCATCAGCATGGGAAGATTGGATGTAGTAGTAGCCAGTCAGCCAGAAGCTTCTTTAATGTAACAGTCATGCTATGCCCGTTGGCATGGAGATTTACTGAAGAAAAAGCCGACTTTCACCCTAGATCATGGCTGTCCAAATACAGACGCACTTCATTAGGCTATCTCACAAAGATGTTGTTGTTTTACCACGGGATTGGCATTCTTCTGCTTCTTGCAGTTACACCTCTGATTGAGCACATTCTTCCGGACTATGAGCAGCCAAGCATCCCAAGATCACTATTGTCAGTGCTTGCCGCAGGACCATTAGAAGAGACGATATTCTTTGGCATTCCATTCTACATATTTGGAAACGTCTACTATGTCCTTGTCACCGGAGCTGTGTGGGTCGGGATACATCTTTTCAACACTGATACGCTTTCCGTTAATAGCCTTGCGTTTGGCAATCTGCTCTTTGTGCTTCCATCCCTTTTCTTTAGCCTAAGGACATGGGTCAG
>JALZEV010000135.1 GCA_030861865.1 Thermoproteota archaeon
TGCTTTGATCATTATGTAGAAGGTGTAATTTATCAAGCTCTTACCAATAATAAGAGGAGAAAGGAAGAGAAAAATCTAAACAAGAAAGAACAGAAAGATAGGAGGTAGAAATACTAGATATGCCACAGATAGAATTAACAAAGGAAGCAGAAACTAAGCTTACGACACTTGTAGAATGTCTTAATTTAGACAACGAATCCACAGTAATTAATGAGCTATTTTACAAATTTGTGCTAGACCAAGAACCTGATAAAAGGAGAATGATAATGGCAGCTTATCAGATGAATGTTAAGAATGCAGCTAGCCAGCAGCATTAGAGCATGATAGGGGGAACACAGTGAAAACAATCTGTAAAGCATGTTATGTTATCCTGGATTCAACAGAAATATCACTAAAAATTTCTATAATTACTGATCATTGCAAAGTAGCACGAAGCGAAGAATGTATACACTGTCAATTATGATGAGATATATATCTACATAAGATCAAGAGGTGTAATCTACTTTTTGTATGCATACAAAATGAGGTCAAAATCATTTAATTTCTTTGATATCAGGTGAATTAGAGACAACAATAAATTTTACTCATCCAACACTAATAGTCGATTCCGCTTCTTCTTTATGCATATCTCCTTTTTCACTATATGCTATTTTATAATCCTGAAACATCGCCTGCTTAATATTATCTGAAAGGCTTTGAAGTTCTTCATTATCATTTGGTTGATCCTTTCTCTTCGGCTCAATTCCAAGTGATTTTAATTCGTTTTTTAAATACTCCTTCTTGTCTATATGCTCCTTTTCAAATACTTCAGAGGAAGGAACAGATATTATGTCCATGGTATGGTTTTGTACAATTGATTCAATTTAACAGCTACTAAACAGATTTCTGGAGCTAAGATATATGTAAGGTTTTGCTGTCAGCAGAATTGTTCTGATTGCAATAGATGCCAGTGAAGATGCTAGAGGATAGCTCCTAGGATACCACGTGCGAGGGAAGTTAATAAATCTAAATATTTTGTGGAACCAATTAGGTTTTTACTGCCTTCTTGGCTTCTTGATTTCCGCTTCTAGGCATCCTCCCTGCCGTCTATGTTGAATTTGAACCGCTTTGGCTTCACTCATTGTACTGCAGAATTGCTTCAGACTATGACGCTCACAAATTACCCTGTAGCCCATATATTTTCAGTTAATGGATGTTATTGGCAATTGTCGTCTTTTTAGCCTTTGGCTCGACAACTTTAGAACATTTCTCCTATTGTGTAACAAGCTTAGTTTAATTAAGTTCTTCTAAAACATTTCTCGTCTTGTATTAAATCGGATATAGGGCAGCCGCTAACATTATGATGAAGCCTGCTAACAATGTAATAATATGCCCCAACTGCGCCGACGGTCAGAAGATAATTGATGTAGAATCAGGTGAGCTAATTTGCACTAAATGTGGCTTTGTCATCCATGAGAGAATAGGTGATGAGCAGGAAGACTGGAGCATTCTTGCCAGGGAGCCCACCAGCAAATTGAGGACGAGCCCCACTTCTTTGGCCCGCTCTGGTATGGGTCTCTCAACCATCATTGGCAGACCAGACAAGAGCGCTGGCAGTGGGCTTAATGCAGCCATGCGTTCAACCTTTGACAGGCTGCGGGCGTGGGATTTTAGGGTAAAGGGACAGGACGAGCGAAGCCTCAGGCGTGCATTTGTTGAGCTGGATAGGCTGCGGAGCATCATCCAGTTATCAGATGCAATAGTAGAAAAGACCGCTTACATCTACCGGCGGGCCCAAGAGCGAGGGCTTGTGCGCGGCAGGACAATGCGGGCAATGCTAGGTGCAGCTATCTATATTGTGCAAAGGGAGATGGGTATTTCAGGCACCCTTGATGACGTTATCGAAGCTACAAACACAAAAGAAAAAGATTTGGCAAGAGCCTACAGGATACTTTTGCGTGAGCTTGACCTCAAAGTCCCAATGCTTGACCCAATCAAGTGCGTGTCCCGCGTAGCAAACAAGGCAAACATCAGCGAGCGCACAAAGCGTCGAGCAATGGACATGATCCATGATGTTGTAAAAAGCGGGCAGGCAGCAGGCAAGGATCCAATGGGGCTTGCTGCATCAGTATTGTATCTTGCATGCGTCGGCAGTAATGAGCCAAAGAGCCAGGCGACGATAGCAGAGGCAGCAGGCGTATCAGAAGTGACATTGAGGAAGAATCAGCGAATGATAATAGGTATAAGGCAGCAACCAGCAGAGGCCATATTATAAAGCAGCTACCACCTTTTTTTGTAAGCATTGCAAAAGAATGATGTAGTAGATATACATCCATCCATATCTTTTGTTAACCAAACAGAGTTGCTAGTTGCTCACGTATTTTGTCATTTGCCACTGCAGCATACGAGAACCTCGTCTTGACATCTAGGTTAGATTCAAGGCTTGAGCCGTCATCCGAATATATCTTAGCTCCAGCCTCTTTTGCTATCAGGTATCCAGCGGCAACATCTGTCGGCCGAATTTTTCCTCGTAAATCAATATAGGCGTCCAAGAACCCTCGTGCAACAAAGCACATTTCCAGTGCATTTGCACCAAACTGTCGGATGTGAGTAGTCTCTGCAATGATTGGGGCAAGGCGGTCAACCACTGCAGGTTTGACTCCAGAGACATTTATGCCAATTGTAGAATCTGAAGTGAGCTCTCGTTTGACGAAGATCCTTCTATCATTTAAAAATGCTCCTTTATTCTTTGAAGCATAATAGAGGTCACCCCTTGGAAGATCGATTATGGCTGCTTCAGCTACTGTGCTCAGATAAAAGTCGGTTGCATATGCAACCGAGCAACAGAAGAAAGGTATTCCGCAAATGGCGTTTGTCGTTCCGTCAATTGCATCTATAATGATGTAGCCCTCTTTGCCCTCGATCCTACCACACTCTTCTCCAATTATCGTGGCTTCAATACCTCGCTCTCTAATGACATCGATCACGGTCTTTTCAGCTATCAAGTCGATTCTGCGCGATATATCGCCACCTGCACCCCTTCCCATCTCCATGCCACCCATGGTAGTCCCGGTAAGACCCTTTGTCTTCTCATGGACCTGTTGGCATGCCTCCTTTAGAATATCAATTATCATCATCATTGCAACATCCTTAAAATAGAGTCAATAAAAGATTATGTCCGCGCAGGAAAGAAGACACAAACACAGTATAGTCTAACTCTTATCTTACAATATATACAAGAGAGATCTTTCATACCAGCTTATTATCCTAGTTGTGGCTGTAGCCACGAAAGCATTGATCTATATAATATAAGATATTCTGACAGCACTTGGCATCAATGTTGTTGACAGGTGAAGCTCTTTTCTTGTGTATGTATCTTGTATGGTTTAATGAAAGCCATTCGTCTAATGTCTAAATATATATCATGGAGATGACAATTATATATCATGCTGGCTAGACCTGCCCCCTCCTATTCTCACAGTTACGATGCCAGTTTGATGGAGCGATTACTATTCAGGGTGGCAAAAAGGTGGGTTGCAGGCTATAATACTGATGAAGCAATAAAAGCAGCGGTTGACACAAACAACCATGGAATGTCTGCTATCCTAAACTTTCTTGGCGAGGATATCACAGATGCCAAACTGATTGACATTACAGTTAACGAATACTTGTTGCTAATGGACCTGATGGATGCAAGAAAGGTCCATGGGTGTGTGTCTGTCAAACCTACACAGCTTGGCCTAACAATTGACTATAATGCGTGTTTGCAGAATTTCAGAAGGCTTGCTGCAAAAGCTAGAGAGCTTGGGCAGTTCATATGGCTAGACATGGAGTCAGTCAAGTCTACAGAAGACACAATAGCCATCTATCTAGACTTGTACAAGCAATACGATATGATAGGCGTAGCAGTACAGTCGTATCTGCGCAGGAGCGCAAGCGACCTCTTCCACATTATTGAATGTGGCGGGAAGGTAAGGCTTGTCAAGGGAGCATACCAGGAAGCAGAGGAGCATGTCTTTGTTACAGAGGAAGAAGTTAATGCCAATTATTCGAAGTTGATGAAGATGCTCTTTGAGAGTAATAGTTATTTCGCGATTGCGACTCATAATTCAGATCTAATCGAGGAGGCGATCAGTATGGGCAAGAATAGCAAGTTTGAATTCCAGATGCTAAAGGGTATTCGAGACGAGCTAAAGCTCGAGCTTGTCACAAAAGGGTTTGTAGTCTCTGAATACATCCCTTATGGTAGCCAATGGCTTCCCTATTCGGTGCGAAGAATAATGGAGCGAAAGCGCAACTTGCTGCTACTAGCAAGGTCGCTAATTCAACAATAACGGGTTATTAAGGCACGACTATCAATAACAATATTACAGGAGCATCTGACATCTAGATCAATGGTAGATCTGTTGTCCGAAGCAAAGGTAGTAGCAATTATAGCGCAGCACCATAAAACCTGTCATTGTCTCTCTTCTCCCTTGCTACTTTTTGAATTGAACCGAGTACGCTTCCTGACCGCTACCGTTACCTTCTCCATACTCTTTGGTTTTGATTTTCTTCTTGAAAACGCGAATACCACGGGCAGCTAGTTGTTTTCTATCCCTTTACAACATTGCTCCTATTGAAACATTTAACAATGTTTCAAAGGATTCTGCTGCACCAACCATTCGGCTTGCACCTACCACGGGAAGACCAACAATGTTCAAATCTCCAATCTCCATCAAGGTACATTGACCGGAATCTACACCAATGATAGACCAACATTCGCTGGAAAATTTTGAGAATTCATACGGTACTTATTCACAACTTCGGGAAAAT
>JALZEV010000022.1 GCA_030861865.1 Thermoproteota archaeon
CTCACAGTTAATACGCATGGGGATATGCTTCCATTTTACGACAAAGACTTCACCAAGAAGAATGCGATCACATATTGCCACTATCCTATTGCAAGATACCTGATTGATTGCGGTGACCCAGATTACTTGGCCGTCCTGCAGAATATGTGTCCTTTAGGTATGACACCTGCATTCCGCAATGGATACCACGATGCGGTCAGGAGCGCTTACATCAAAATGATGTTAAACTCTACTGTACTTACTAACTCAGAATTTAGCCGCAAGGCGATTTTTAAGACATTTGGTGTGGATTCGACTATCCTCCCACCACCTGTCGATGTAGATATATTCCATAATGCGTGCCTAGCATCAAATATCCGCGATGACTCTATCTTGGTAATATCACGCTTCCACCCAAGTAAAAAGATAGAGAATGCCATACATCTTGCCAAGCTGCTCCGTCAAAACGAGGTAGGTGTATGCATGAATATTGTAGGAAATATGCTACCTGACGGCATTGGATACTTCAATTATCTCAACGATCTTGTAAGGCATTATGGCTTGGAGGATTTTGTCAGATTTGAGATAAACCTCAGGTTTGATAGGCTGCTTGACCTCATGCGCAGGTCAAAGGTCTATATTCATCCGCTACCCGGAGAACCATTTGGTATATCTACTGTGGAAGCTATGAGCGCAGGTATCATCCCAGTCGTTCCTGATATAGGAGGACATACAGAATTTGTCCCAGCAAGGTACCACTTCCATACCTATGGGGAAGGAGT
The DNA here is from genome assembly GCA_030861865.1 of Thermoproteota archaeon. Taxonomy (GTDB): domain Archaea; phylum Thermoproteota; class Nitrososphaeria; order Nitrososphaerales; family Nitrososphaeraceae; genus Nitrososphaera. The sequence continues at coordinate 762 of JALZEV010000022.1, forward strand.
ACAAGCCGCGGCAGCAGCGCTTGCTGCACCTGCATCAGAACGGATCAAGTTAAGCCACTCGACCCAGAAGTACTCAGTTACAAACTATATCAAGAAATTCCAACAAATACTGGTTGAAGTTACGGATATCGGTAGAAAGCATCTGGAATCAACACCTGTCATTTCGCTTTCAAAGAGGCAACCAGAATCCATGACTACCTGATCTAGAGAGCTCGAGTATATACATATGCCGTGTCAAGTATCTGGTCAGTAGTCCAAAGCGTCGGTAACGAGATGGTGCCTATAAGTTTCAGACCAAAGCTTGCAATGATATTTCCCCATCCCCAGCTAGTCCTGTCTCTTGTAAGAGACTTCATGACATGGCTTCCCATGAAGTTAAAGCCAGCATTGTGCTTTATCTTCTCAACTGACAGCACCTTTTGGATGACGCTGTTTGCAAGCATCTCTCCCATTTCTGGCAGCCCAGAGATAAAGAATATGGGCTTTGACAGGTCCAAGCCGCCGTAATCAAAGCGAGTAGCGTCTGCCCTTATCACATTATAGTTGACGCCTGTGCTATGCGACACTGATTCTTGTAGTTCCACAAGCTTGTCATCGATCTCTATCCCATATGACTCCATTCCGAGAAGACTTGCGCAACAAGCTATTCTGCCGTCGCCAGAACCAACATCGATCAGCTGATCAAATCCAAGCGACTTTGCTTCCAGCGCAAGTGTAAAGGCAGACAGCATCCAAGTAGGGTAGAATGGTTGGTAGCTTGTGTCATGTTTTTTACTGCTCAGCCAATAGTTATTGATGTCACCTTCGTAAATCCTACATGAGATTCCAGAAATCTCTGAATCCTGTGAAGCAAAGTATATCGGATTGGATATTGCAAATCTGTGTAATGAATCAAGCACATCATTCGCAATGGGCAAAGACTTGGAATAATATCGAGGTATGATTTCAGTGAGGAGGCCTCTCCTAACTTTATAGCCTCGCACAAATTGGTTCTTCAGGAGGACTATTGCTTCTGGGATGGAATGATCAATTGTCATTTCTTTTTTCCCTTAGTAGACCGATTCTGCACTTGGGCGTAAACCTCTTCTGATGCTTTTATGACCACATTCTTCGCAACGATAGAGCCTTCTGCGCTTATAGGTGTAGATACTCTCCGGATCCTCGATTGCCTCATGACGTGTTCTTACCATGCAGCGGTCACAAAAACGAAGCTCTATTGACAAAATATATGCCTGTATGTAAATTAGCGCGCTTTCCGATATATATTATGGATCATCTATATTCTATGAAAGAACTCAAATTGAGGTTACTTGATATATATTCCTGCAAATCCTTCTTGGTCGATCGGAATTTACAGAGGAAAGATCCTTGATGGTAAATATCCTAAAACTGCAAATTTTCCTTGAATAGGAAAAAAAGAAGAAGAAATAAAATTACAATCCATATTCTCGCGTTTTGCCTTGCCATTTCTCACAATGCTTTATATAAGTAAATTTTTATAACTCAATGAACTGCCATGACTGTATAGTCATGTGGTCAAGTGTGGTGCTATTTGTACTCACTTTTGCTGTCTTTGGACTTTTGTTGGGATTTGCAGCCGTCTACGATACAAACCAAGAGGGACAAATGGGCGATGGCGCCGTGATACGTCAAAACGTAAGTGAGAGTGAGAATGATACACAAGGCGGTCAGTCTGGCAGCCCTGATGCTAACGAACAAAGCGGGCAGTAAAAAAGCGCCCCTAACTTCAATTTCTTACTTTTTCAATTTCTCTGCTAAAAGCTCCGGCACCTCTGCTGGACGCTTTGCAACTGGTACATTTGCCCTTGCATAGTTGGCAACTTTTGATTCTGCAGACCCATAGTTCCCATACACTATTGCACCAGCATGGCCCATTCTCTTTTCCTTCGGAGCTGCTCGCCCTGCAATATATGCGATAACAGGCTTGGTGAAGTTTGTCCTTATAATATACTGAGCCAATTGCTCCTCGGCGTCTCCGCCTATCTCACCTACTACAACGACTGAATCAACATCGGCTCTATCTCTAACAAGATCAAATGCCTCAATAAGATTTGTACCATTGATTGGATCACCTCCAATTCCAAGGCACAGCCTCTGCCCAAAGCCCTTACTTGTTAGGTTGTATGAGACATCGTACATCAAGGTTCCGCTACGTGAAAAAACGACAGTATTCCCTGCCTTGAAGGGCTGTGCGGGCATGATCCCTACCTTTATTACTTCCGGCACAATGACACCAGGAGTGTTTGGCCCGATCATCCTTGCCCCATTTTTTCTTGCATATTCTAAAACTTTTATTGAGTCTATAATTGGAATATGCTCTGGTATTGCGACTAACAGTTTAATGCCGCTGTCAATTGCTTCTATTGCGGCCCTGAGGAAAAATGGCGCAGGAACAAAAATTCCAGATATTTGTGCTCCAGTGGCCTTAACAGCTTCACTCATGGTATCATACACAGTTATACCTTCAAATTTCTGTCCTCCCTTACCAGGGGTTACACCTGCAGGAATGTTTGTTCCATAGGTCTTCATAAGCCTCGTGTGCGTCGATCCATAGCTGCCAGTCATACCCTGTATTATCACTGGCTTTCTTCCAAAGTCCTCATCTCTTTCGGTTCCAATAAGTATATCAAATATATTGAACGTTTTTTCGACAGTTGTTGTCATTTTGTTCTCCTGGTATTGTTGACCGCCGATACTGCAGACTGTATTGCCTCCTCTACTGTATTATAGAGGTTTGCCTTACTGCCCTGAAGCATTTCCCTCGCCTTCTCCGAATCAGCTCCCGAGATCCTTGCAAACACAGGCACATTCATGAGGTTGTTGTTGTACGCGTCCAGTATTGCTTGTGCTACAAGGTTGGTCCTTACAATGCCACCAAAGAGATTCACGAGTATTGCTTCGATTCTCTTGATCTTGCTTATCACTTTTAGTGCCTCATATATGGTCTCAGTGGTGGCTCTTCCGCCAAAGTCCAAGAATGCGCCTGCGTTGCCCCCAGCATCTGAGACCATGTCAAGAGTCGACATTACAAGGCCCGCTCCGTTGCCAATGATAGCTATGTTTCCTTCTAGCTCCACCAGAGAAAAGCCACTCACTTCGGCTTGCCTTTCAAGCTCTGATACATGCTCGTACTTTTTGAGCTCTGGATGGCGAAACATCGCATTATCATCAATTATCACTTTCGCGTCAAGTGCCATGAGAGAACTA
>JALZEV010000039.1 GCA_030861865.1 Thermoproteota archaeon
TGCTTGGCGCTATACATGTCATAGCCCCACTTTGTAGAATAGACTACGTCATTGCGCATATCCTTGAACACTTGCCCTATAAGCTTCTCGCTTTTCCCCTTGCCGTATATGTCTGCAGTCTCAAAAAAGTTAATACCCAAATCATAGGCACGCTTTAGCATCCTGATCGCTTCATCGTCGTCAATCTTTTTTCCCCACCAGTCAAGCCCTATAGTCCATGCACCAAAGCCAATCTCGCTTACCTTTATCCCACTCTTACCCAAAGTTCGGTATTTCATGCCGCTATGGATAGCACTCCCTTTACTTCAGATACTATTGTGTTGAATTGCAGATCATCCATTATAGGTCTGCCACCGCTTACATCTATGTCAAGCGGGATCCATGATCTGCAGCCAATCCATTCAGGCTTGTTTTCAATCAATATCGGTCGCTCAAGTTTGAAAACACGTAAAAGTATTACACTCATAGGCTTCCCTGGATTGTAATCCATCCTTGCATTAACATAGCTTTCGTTCCAGATATGGTACTTTGCAAGCATTCTAAGAGTAATGCGGTCCGTTATTTCTTTGACTTCTACGGATTCTGCATAACTTGTAATCCTGTTGGTTCCGATGGCTGGCTGTTCCTTTAACACTTCTTCAAGCTTATTTGCATAGTCAGCCTGCAAATGATCTCTTGACTGGTGTTCGTACGTTGGAAATAACAAAAATCTGTCGTGCCTGACTTTGAAGCCCTGGCGGTATTCCAATATGCCGCCCTTGCGTAAAAGCAGAACCTGCCTGCCCTCTTCAAGAGCCCTGCAGACGACAGCCCATTCTTTCAGCGCCTGCATAATTATCCCAGACTCTTAATGATGTCCTCAACTCCCTTATAAACGCAAACAATCATTGGAGTATCGCGGATAATATACTTGCTCACTTTGGTTTCGCGCAACTGAATTATCAGTTCCTGAAACGCCATCAGATCCATAGTTTCAAAGGCGAGCATGAAATCCTGATCGTCAAGGCCAAAGGAGTAAGTTGTGTTGAGACTGATCTGTGGAAACTTCCGTCCCACCAAGATATGCTCCTCCATCATTTTCTTGCGCTCTTCAAAAGGCAGCAGGTACCACTCCCTTGACTTAACAAATGGATAGACGATACAATACTTCATAGGCTGCTCATCTGTCATAAATCTGGGCATAATCTTTGATGAGTATACAGACGGTCTTGTTGCAGAGAGGAAAACATATGATGGCAGCAAGTATTTGCCAAGAACAGTTGAATAAATCTTGGATGTCATTACCTGCGTCTTTTCTAGAGAGTCAGAAATCATCCATAACATCAAGTCGCTATCTTCGCGTAGGCCCAGAGTTGAATATGTCCTTACCTTTATCTTGGTATTGGCAACCTCAACTAGGCTAGAAAACTCTTTGGCCGCTTCCTCCTTGCCTATCTCATTTAGCCAGCGCCACTTAGGATCTACTCTGAAAAATGAGAAGTTGAGAAAGATTGCTGCTTGGGGCTCTTCTGACGTGGATTCTTCTGCAACCATCTGAGTGGAAGTAAATTTAGCGGGGCCTAATTTTTACTTGTCTTCCTCTATGCCTAGCCAGGTATAACCCTTTGCTTCTAGTTCTTCAGCCAATTCTTTGCCGCCTGATTTGATAACCTTACCTCTTGCCACTACATGGACATAATCAAGCTTTTTGAGGTAGCGAAGGATTCTGGCATAATGAGTTATTACAATCATGCCGGCGCCAGTATCAATTAATTTGTTTATTGCCTCCGCAACTGACTTGACTGAATCGATGTCCAGACCCGAGTCCGGCTCATCTAATATCGCGATATTCGGTTTGAGAACTAGCATTTGCATGACTTCTGACCGTTTCTTTTCACCACCAGAGAAGCCTTCATTGAGGTAACGGCTTAGAAACGAAGGATCGAGTCCCACTGCATCAAGATTCTTTTTAACATACTCGTGGAATTCGCGAACTGTGATGAAAACCTCCCTGTCTTGTTCTTCTCCAAGCGACTTATTGAGAGTGTTATAGGCGTTTCTCAAAAAGTGGCTGTATCCAACTCCTGGAATCTCTGTCGGGTATTGAAAGCCAAGAAAGAGACCCTTTCTTGCTCTCAGATCAGTTGAGAGATTAAGAATGCTCTCGCCCCTGACCAAAATGTCACCCGAGTCAATGTTATACTTGGGATGACCCATAATGGCATTTGCAAGCGTACTTTTGCCAGAGCCGTTTGGGCCCATAATTGCATGAACCTCACCTTTGTTGGCGCTAAGATTGAGTCCTGTAAGTATCTTCTTGCCATCAATGCTAGTATGTAAGTCCTTTACCTCTAGAAATGTCATATATTATAACAGTGTTATATGCACTTTATATAAGTATCGTATTAACGAATTCCCGATAAAGAGTCGGTGGTTCAAAGGAAGTGTGAGATGTCTTTTATCGTTGCTGCGGTATAGTTGTTGTCCTTACTAGTCATTATCTTCCTGGTATTTCTCCTCGATCCTGACAGATTGATGCTTATACTGCTTATATTACACTAGTATTACTTCATATTTCTTGGTGTCAGTTCGGGCATCCGATGGGGGTTTCTACTTATTGCACCACTAATTTGCCTGTCATGTATGGATGAACCATGCAGTAATAGTCGTATTGGCCTGGGGTAACTTGTGCAAGAGACAGTGTAGCTGATTCCCCACCATTAATTAAGCTCGTATCAAACAACTGTGCAGAGTTTGGATCTTGAGCACCGGTTCCTGACGTTACAGTGTGAGGGAGGGTGTCTTGATTAACCACTGTGACTTCAGCACCTGCGCTTGCTGTCAGCTCTTCAGGATCATAATCAGGATTGCCTTGTATTGAAGAGTCTTATTATTGGAAGAATTTTCGTACTACAATGGACTTTGAGAGAAAAAGATAGCAATAATATATATCGCTAGTCTTAGAAGAAAGACTTCCAGTTAAACAAAAGAGTAAAAGTTAGCTGCTCACGCTGACTGTTCCAACCATGTTTGGATGTAGTAGACAGAAATATGGATACTCTCCGGCTTCTGTGAAAGTGTGTTCAAATGTTGCACCTGGAGCCATTATAGAAGAGTCAAACGTGCCATCTGGTGTTGCA
>JALZEV010000033.1 GCA_030861865.1 Thermoproteota archaeon
TATGTATAGAAATAGTGACGCTGCCGCGGCTCCTACAATAGCAAATGAATGATTATTAATGTATAGCAATGCAGGGCTTGCTCCGAAGATCACATTTAGAAATCTGGCACCACCCATTGCAAACGGACCCAAAAGGCCATGCTTCAGCCTATAATTGTAGGCAATTATTGCAAAAGTGAGTGCTAGACTAACTGCAAGGCTTATGGGACCAACTACCAGGGCTATAGTGTTTGCAATTAACAGTGCAACTATAACAATTGCCATAGCATGCCTCTTTGAGACATTTCCAGAAGGAAGGGGTCTGGAGGGGCGTTCTCTTTTATCTATTTCAACATCGAAATAGTCATTTAGAACTATTCCTCCAATATACAACAAGCCTGAGGAGACCATGAGCGCAATCAAGCGCATGATGTCTGTTTCGGCTACTGTAACAGCTGCAAAGTAGCCAGCCAATATATTAGAAGGGATAGTGAATACGTTTGGGAGCCTAATTAGCAGAAGATATTCTCTGAGGCGTTGGCTTACATTATGCTGCAAAGGTAATCATATGCCTCTTTTGCTGCTTCTATCGGATTATCTTGGTATGGATAGAGCTCGACGGTAACAAACCCTTGGTAACCGATGTCATCCATTGCATTAAAGACTGAACGAAAATTGATTGAGCCCCTGCCGGGGATCAGGTGGTGATGAATTCTAGTGTGCGCGATGTCCGCTAAGTGAAAATGCTCGGTATAATCGGATAATTCGTAGACGACTTTGGCCGGATCTTCGTTTACACAATAAAAGTGGCCGATGTCAAAGTTGAGTCTAATGTACTTAGAGTTAGTAATTTTTGTCATAAAGTTCTTGAACTGCCTTGAATTCTCAATGAGAAGGCCTGGTTCCGGCTCGATAAGTACTTTTATGTCTTCTTCCTCCTCTGCAGTTTTTGATATCCTTGTCAGACCATCAACAAATATTTTTTCAAGTCGGCCTATATCCTGATATTGTTGTCGTGAGGATGATACTGCTGGTACTGGACCACCAGGCTCTGTAGACAGGTGCTTTGCTCCGATTTTTTTTGCGAGTCTTATGCATTCAATCGTATGCTCTATACGCATCTCTCTACTATCCTCTATCCAAGAAGGGTGGTACATATCTCCAAGTGCATACAGTGTAAATGCATTGAGGTTTGAGATTTGCATGTTGTACGACGTAAGAGTTTTCTTCAACGCTCTAACCTGATCATCTGTAAAAGTAGGCGCATATGCATGCGGGATATCACACAGGATCTCGACACCGCTGTAGCCTACCTTTGCAATTTCTATTATTGAATCTTCAAGGGAGTATCGCTTGAAGGCATTGGTGCTAAATGCCAGCTTGATCATTTTATTACTACGGCTTCCAGGTAAACCGTGGAGACCGCTTGAAGAACTCATATGCATTGTAGAATGTCACACGCTCGATTTCATTGGTGCTAAAGCTGGCTTTCCTCATCTCTCTTGCTACAAGGGGGACGCTGAGCGGGTCTGATGGACCCCAGTCAGCTGCACTATGGATCATTATTCTTTCTGTGCCATATTTTTTGATGATGTTTATTGCACGCTCGGGGGACAACTTTGATACAGGATACACTGAAAGTCCAGCCCACATGCCAAACTTGAGTGTCTTTTCAATTGTTTCTTCTACATTATGATCTATCAAAATTTTGTTTCTATTGTACCGCCTCCCACGCTCGCTGTTTAATATCAGCTCAATACGTCGCATGCCTTCCGGCTTGTTATTGTGCGGCAGGTGAACCGTCATGAGCATGTTCTTTTCTGCTGCGATATCCATTTGTTTCACAAACACCTCTTCTTCGAGATCATTTATGAGATTATAGCCAAGTTCCCCGATAGCTACTACGCGTTCCCTGTCTACATATTTCTTCATGGCTTTCATAGCGTCTAGGGCAAGCGGCCGTTCCATGGCCTCCTTCGGATTTACTGAAATGCAGACAAAGTGCTCTATTCCAAAGTCCCTTGCACGCTTTGTTTCAAAAGTTATCATATGTTCCCAGTAGTCCTCAAATGTTCCAACCGATGTCCTTGGGCTGCCTAGCCAAAATGATGGCTGGACTATTACCTCTATTCCTGCCTTGGACATTGCTTCATAGTCGTCAGTAGTGCGAGAGTACATATGTATGTGGGGTTCAAATAGCCTTGTCATATCTCAGTACTATGACAAGCTGCATTGTAAACCTTTTTAGGTTGTAGAACAAATTTACAGTATCAATAAAATATGCTGGCTGCCGTTTTCTATGCACCTAACAACATTGTTGTGCAGCAAGTACCAATCAGTCGCAGGAAAGTCGTGCTCAAGGTGAGCGCCTGTGCGGTCTGTGGGTATGACGCTCGCGTCTTTAGAAATGGTCATCGAAAGGTGCGTCCCCCAGTAATTTTAGGCCATGAGCTTTGTGGAGAAATACAAAACGACGTTATAGCAGGTGACGGCATAACTATAGATGCAGGTTCAAGGGTTACCCTTTGCCCTCTAATTCCTTGCCTTCAGTGTCCATATTGCAAGATTGGGGATTACAACCTTTGCATCAACTTGAGGGAGATAGGCTCTACGTCAGACGGCGGCTTTGCACAATATGTTACAATACCAGAGCAATTGATTAGAATGGGTGGGCTGGTGTCTATACCAGAGAACCTAACTGATGAAGAAGCTGCACTTTTAGAGCCTCTAGCGTGTTGCCTAAACAGCTATTCTCGCATGCTTCCTATTGCAAAGGAAAGCCCGGTTATGATAATAGGGGATGGACCCATGGGCCTCATTCACCTTCAGCTGTTCAAAAGATTATCGAGCTCCAGAGTAGCAATCGTCGGCAGGGTTCCACTAAGAATGGAAAAGGCAAGGAAAATGGGCGCTGATGCGGTCTTTGCTTATTCCCATGAAACAGCTCCTGACGTACTTGATTTTGCTGGACCTTCTTCAGGTGCAGGAGTTATAGTGATTGCGACGAGCAACCCTGTTGCCTTTGAACTTGCGACAAAGCTCTCTGCTAGGAACTCCAAGATAAATGTCTTTGCTGGCATGCCAAGTGGACAGACATTCTTGTTGGATGCCAACTGGCTACACTATAACCAGATCTCTGTCACTGGCACCTTTAGCTCTACGCCAAAAATGCTAGGTGAGGCTTCAAGAATTGCATCAGAAAAAATGATTGACCTCTCCGCAATTGTTACACACAAGTATTCTCTTCCAGAAATAGAAAAAGCAATAGAGGTCACCGAAAAGTACCATGGACTGAGAGCTGTAATAAACAAATTCTAGTTTGGATGAAGACGGCTGCTTCATCAGATCCCGTCAAAGGGTTTTGTTAACTATCTTAAGCGGTATAATAGTGCGCTTATTCCCCTCTCATGGGAAAATAAGGAGATATATTTGCCTCCATTGAACTTTTTATGTGAATATCGAGGATCAAACAGTGCAAAAGCTATGGTTCTACACTTGAACTGCAGATTAAGTGACGACTGAAAGATATCCACACGCTATTTTCCCTTCATATTCCCCTCATTGGCTCGTGCTGAAGGACCTCTCCCTGATCTTTTCTTTTTTTCGCACCTCTTGATTTGTATCTAAGCTTACTACCGCAGCAAAAACAGTGGGTTGCGCCTTCATTATGAAAATAAACAGCGCACCTGCTGCAATAGTTCATTCCCTTGTTATAGAGGCTGCCATTATATCCTCGCACTCCAACTCGTTGACACAAGTTTCTACAAACCAAAGCCCAAGCATCTAGCTGAAATCCAAGTAGCTATAAAAGCACTATCGCCCAAGCAAGAGAGAAAATGGTGTTCTTACTGTTATTTTTGCCTGAAGCCAGATTGTAAAAAGGGTACTCGTCTAATTAATTCTAGAGGTACCTCTAATTCTTAGCGCCATATATCTTTGCACATACACATACACATAAAATCATTCTATTGCTTTGCAATTTGCGTCGAACAATCAGAACCATGATAACTGATTGTTGATTAAAGGATGATTATTGTTATAATTAGTGATTGACTCATGACTAATAATGCTCTCCAAGCTAACAGCATAAACGACTAGCATATGCCCACTGTCTGTTTCTTGCTGAGGCTCTTTGAGAGATCTGAAACATCAATTTTGCAGATAACGATATAGAAATCACATACATAAGTGGGCCGTAAGGGATTTGAACCCTCGGCCTTTCGATTATCAGTCGAACGCTCCTCCAAGCTGAGCTAACGGCCCGGTCATTTCAAAATTGTCAGCGTTATTTAATTGTGTATCATCAACACCGGTACACTTTTAACCCGAATAGTTCACAATAATTTAGATCTAAAATAGGCAAGAAAAAGGTACTTTCTGAATCTGAGCTGAAAGAAACGGTCATGCCCCAAGAGGGGGAGTTGCTGGGTCGTGTGATTAAGCTGGTCGGCGGCGACAACATTATCGTAAAATGTACTGATGGTAAGGTAAGAACATGTAGAATCCGTGGAAAGATAAAACGTAGAATGTGGATAAGGGACGGTGACTTAGTGTTGGTTGCACCATGGGACTTTCAATCCGAGAGGGCTGACATCATATGGCGCTATATTTCTGCTCACGCAGAAAAGATGAAGGCTGACGGCCTGCTACAGGGCCTTGACTGATTTTTGATCTATGTTGAGTCAAATATCCATATATAGAACCGCACACAATTATTGTTGTTACCGTTTGGTGAGGATAGCAAAGAGGCTTGTCCGTTACAACATACTGGAAGAGGACTCCACATACAGCAGTAGGCGAATGCAATATTCTTGCGAGAAGTGCGCCAAAAAGTTTGGCGCGTGGAAGCATCT
>JALZEV010000122.1 GCA_030861865.1 Thermoproteota archaeon
CCAGAATTAGCATTGGCTCTCAAGTCGCGCTATTAGCATAAATTTGGTTGGAATCATCATAGATCCTGCCAAATGGTAGATATGCAGCTCATTTTTTTGGGTACTTCGTCAGGCACCCCTACCGCGCAACGTGGTCTGTCTTCAATTGCACTCATAAGAGGAGCTGAGCTGTTACTCTTTGATGCCGGCGAGGGAATGCAACGCAACTTTATCAAAGCGGGCCTCGGAATGAATAAGAAAATGAAGATCTTTATTACTCATATGCATGCTGATCACTGCGTAGGGCTGCTTGGACTGCTTCAGACAATGGAACTGCAGGGAAGAGAAAGGAGTATCGACATTTATGGCGAGCCACGGCTTGAAGAGTTTCTTCGAGAAAATATGCGCATCATCGGTTTTGGGCTCACCTTCGAGATTATTGTGCGTAAAATAGAAAAAGAGGGAGTGATAGTGAGAGAAAGAGACTATCAAGTATCCTGCTGCCACGCCCTGCATTCAGTTCCTTCTTTTGCGTTCTGCCTCGAAGAATTTGATAGGCCAGGCGTCTTTAATGTCACTGAGGCAAGAAGGCTAGGGATACCCGAGGGCAATCTCTATAGCAAGCTCCAGCAAGGAGAGGACATCATCTACAGAGGCCAGACCATTAGAGCAAGCCATGTTGTCGGACAGCCTCGCAAAGGAAGAAAGATAGGGATCTCAGGAGATACAAGACCGACAGATAAGCTCGCGAGATTCTTCAGAGAGTCTGACCTTCTTATCTTTGAATCCACTTATAGCCAGGACAAGCAAGGAAAGGCTATTGAGAATGGTCACTCCACCGCAGCTGAAGCCGCGACAGTAGCCAACAAGGCTGAGGTTAATAAGCTGCTGCTAACACACTTTAGCGCGCGATATGACCAGACTTCCCTGCTTGTGAAAGAGGCAAGCGCCATTCATTACAATGTTGAAGCAGCGGAGGATCTTAAAGTTGTCAGGATCTCGTATAAGCAAGATCCGTAAATAAAACTCATTCTTGAAATGAAGTTCATGTAAAATGAAAGAAGCTCGAAAAGCGATATATTATGATAGCCTAGAATTTTCAGATTTTAAAGCAAAAATGAGATAAATCAGGACCTCCTCATGTTAACCTGTTAGCCTTTAATATCAGAGATTTTTTTCATTCTTTTCTCCGTCTCTCAAAAAGAAAGAAAGAGAGAAAGAGAGAGACGGACTCTCGTTTTGCTCAAAGCTTGTTTTTGTTAAGCAGCCATCTAGTAATGGAGAAGAGAGAATTTCTTTCAGCTCGGAGAAATATTGTGGAGTACAGCCGCAACTCAGGCAGAAAGTCCAGTCGTCTCCCATTCCAGCATCATACTAAATTTGTAGTATCAAATATACGCTTTTACGTATATATATAGCGCGGCGACGATGATGTATGAATAAAGATCAGATGCTAAAAATGGGGACCTCCTGCATTCACTTGTTTATAATGTAAAAGTCATATACACTTACCTTTTCTGCAATTTGTTTTTTCTTAACCCTATATTCTATGATGGCCCAGACAGCTGGGAATGTTTCCACGAGTCCGATTACAGGGCAAAGAAATAAAGTCTGTAAATGTAGCAGTACCTTTTTTGCCCATTTCATTTTTGAGTATCGCAAATTCAGGAAGAGTCCCAACTGGTACGAGCCTAGCCATACCCATGATGCGAAGAGCAAAATGACAGTTGTACCAAGTTCGAGTGGAGCGGATGTTAATGGTGAATTCGCGATCGAAGAGAAAGCAGAACCAATCAGAAGATTGTCAGGAAGCGACATAATGTCAGAGCGTATGACGCCAAGTTCGTATATCGAGAGCGAAAAAAGTGGAAAGATGTAGGCTTGTATCATCAGGGCTGTCGATGCTACCCCGGAAGCAAAGCCGAGGAAAAGAGTCATAGATTTGCACATGACTTTGTATCTGTGCCATCGCGGAAATTTGTCAAGGTTTTGCATTGTACCTAGGAACCACCTCCGCCTCTGGAAAAAATGATCTTTTAGGTTGAGCGGCGGCTGCTCAAGCAATATGCCTCCATGCCACCCCATTGATCCTTGACCATACTTTTTGTAGACCTTGTATCCAAACATCTGGTCCTCAGCAAGTGTGGATCCAAATTTCCATCCAATATCATCTTCAATATCTGACCTTATGAGTAGGTTGCTGCCATGCATGTGCAATGGGGGAGGATTTGTCATCTGAGAAACGCAGTCATAGCATGCATATGGCCTTACTGACTCAGCTATTGCAGTCAGACGGTTTGCTGACTCGAACTTGAGTGGATAAAATATGGGGCCTTCTGACACAACTCCTTTACCCTTTCTAATAAATTTAAGCAGAGCAAGTATTGTCTGTGGTGTCACGTAACTTTCCTCATCCATATGAAATATCCAGCGTGTGCTAGTATTCTTGCCGATTCGCTTGCGGTGTTCCACCGCATATTGGAGCGCTCGAGCTTTTTTTATTGCATTCGTGTGATAATTTTTCTCTACCACTACTACCTCACATCTTTCGTTATTAAGCGTCCATCTGTCCTGCGGATCATCAGTCACCACAGAGATCTGGTAATTGTAAAAGCTTACCTTCTCTACCGAACTTGTTATCGATTGGATACCCCGCTTGACTACGGATGTCTTTGTAGCAGAACGAGTTGTTATTTGAAAAATTATGAAGGAGTCGTTGAAGAGGTGGTGGCATAGATCTCTTTCCACAAGCAATTTCCTATTCTTGAAAGCCTTCCAGACTGAAATCATGGCAACCGGAACATAAGAAAGCCAGAAAAACATGGCTACAGCTATGAATGCGTTATCAAGCACGAAGAGCCTTATCGTTGTGGCTTTAATAATCAACACATTCTAGAATCAGTTTACAGTGTTCTTATATCACGCAATAATCAGCTATAGACCTTTTAGAAAATCTATAATATTTTTATCTTCTATTATGACTTTCTCTATACTGCGAGAGCTATAATAGAATTTTCGAATTTCTAGAAAAACTAGAAATAATAAAAGAGGCCAATACCTAGTGTCGATGGAACCAGCTGAACAACAAATACATTCTCAAGATAATATGATATATTGCCAGCATTGTGAAAGCGAAACCATAATATTTGATATGGTTTCGAGTGAATTTGTATGTAGCTCGTGCGGCTGTGTCGCAGACGATAAGATTTTTCATGCCGATAACGCAGCTGGTATCGTTAATACTGCCGAATACGGCGATAGGACAAGGACAGGGATGCCAGAATCCCTTGCAGTCCATAACAAGGGCCTGTCAACACTTATCGGTTTGGATGACACAGATGCAAGGGGAAAGACGCTAGAGCCGGCCCAGAAGATGAAGATGCAAAGGCTACGTACTTGGAATAACAGGTCTCAGCTTAATGATTCTATCTCAAGGAATCTTGAGAAAGCACTCAAATTTTTGAATAACTTTGGCGACAAGTTGTATCTTAGTCAAGCTGTGATGGAAAGTGCAGCTTACATATACCGTAAAGCCGCTCTCAAAAAACTGGCTAAGGGTCGGTCTACACTAGGACTTGTTGGCGCGGCACTTTATGCAGCTTGTAGAGAGACGGCCACACCAAAGACTGTGGCAGATGTTGCAGCAGTCTGCAACATTTCAAGCAAGGATGTCATGGCACATTATAAGCTTATCCTGAGGGAACTATCTCTTCAAATGCCGGTTCTGCACGGTCCAGACTATGTTACGCTAATAGCCAACAGGCTTGACCTGAGCGAAAAGACCAAACGTGAAGCGCTTCGCATCTACACAAGAGTACAGCAGAACCGTATTTCACTGGGCAAGAACCCAAGGGCTCTTGCGGGCGCAGTCATTTACCTTGCATCTCAGAATTGTAATGAGTTTCTCCGGCAGGTGGAGATATGCCAGGTGGCAGATATATCGACTGTTTCGCTCCGGAAAAGATGCAAAGAGATCAAAGCTACACTAGGAATTTAACATAAACAGAGAGCTCTTTTGCATCCTCTATGGTGTCAAGTTCGGCTGCATTTAGCATAAGATAAGCCGCCGCGGAATTAGGATAGACGTCTGCACAAGAAAATAGGGTCATGATCAAATTGTCATGATCGAGTCTAAACCCTTGGCAGGGCTCATGTCCCCTAATCACTGCTTTAGTACCTGTCGCTTGCAACCAGGTACGAGTCACGCTGGGCCCGAAATATCTCCCAAGGCCACGTATTGAATTCTCTTGGCCTTTGTTTTCTTCGATCTGCCGTGGATCGTTCCACAATATCTCTTCAAGCACACTATTTCTGACCTGACTTTCATGAGCAAACTCTATCGACTCTCTAAAGTTTTCAGCGGCTCCCTCCTTAGTAGGGAGCCCGCCATGCACTAAGAGTAACTTGTGCCTGATCAATGATGCAAGCGTCATCAGCCTGAACATTGAAAGTATCTCTTTATAGATCTCTCTCCAGCGATTTCCGAAGCGCTCTTCTATGTCGTAGGGAAAATCATGTGGAGAAAAAGGGAACTCTGCAGGGGCCTCATGGTTCCCCCTCATCACTATAACCGAGTCAGGATATGTGCTTTTTAGATAACATACTGAGTATAGTATACTGAGGGAATCACTTCCCCTATCAATATAATCTCCAAGAAACACAAGTTTGTTAAGTTCCTTTGATAAGAACTGCTTATAGTTTATTTCAGAAAGAATCCGAAAAAGCGACTTGGAATCGCCGTGGAGGTCGCTTATTATCACCAAATTTTCTAAATCGTAAACTTCCAGCAGGCCGCCATATATCCGGCCCCCAGCTATGTTTTTCTTTCGCCTTCCCTCCTGCAGCATATATTCTGCCTGTTTAACTCTGTACATAAATTCAGAAGTGTCAGCATTTTTTGCGGACTCGGCAAGCTGCAACTTAATATAGTGTACTAAGATGGCAGTTAAATGTATTACATGTTAGGACACCTCTTTTGTAGAGGTGTTATTATAGTCACAACAAATAAGTTAGCAATCCGTTTTTTGAATCACTGTTAGCTACTTCTCTTGTGTCTCCACTATATATGCAGCTTTTAGTGCAAGACATACCAGGGACTCAAGCATTCGATCAAGGATGACTATATTTGATACATAATTTTTCTTTTGCGTGACATCGACGCGCACCTAGGAATCTTCTAGGTTCTTGTTGGGTGAGAAAGTATGTTTAACATTAAATCCAATAGGATTTGATTTTCTGTACTAAGTTGCCATTAAATGCTGCGGGCTGGAGTAATAGAGGATGGTTGGAGATAATAGAATTCATACTGCTAATGTGTGAGAATGGGGCAAGAAAGACGCATGTGATGTATCGGTGCAATCTGAACTCCAAACAGATAAACCAGTATCTTGAATTCCTGCTCGACAGTGGAATGCTTGAGATGATACAGGAGCGACCAAATTCAAAGCGGTACATATACAAGACGACTGATCTCGGTAAAAAATTCATTGCTCATTATAAGCAACTGGCGGCGCTCTTTACCAAAGCTCCTCCTCCCTCGCTTGCATAGATGGCGATCAGATAATATGTTACAATTGGTTGGGAACAATAAAATAAAATATTGCTTTATTATATATTTCTATTAGAAATAGCGATAGGCATTATATGAAATGTATGTGTAGGTGACTCCGCTTAAATGAAGAATCGCAGTCGCTACGAAGTCATTGCCGCAATCTTGAAGTCTGTAAACAAAGAAGAGACGCGCACCAAGATTATGTATAAAGCAATGCTGAGCAATGACCAGTGCAAGTTATACCTGGATTCACTTATCAAGAGCGGCCTTGTTACCGAAGTGAACAATAGGGAGAAAACCCTGTATAGGATAACACCGAAGGGGAGCAGATTCTTGTCCTATTATGACCAGATGAAGGAACTCCTCCCTGTGGGTATTGAAGAGAATTTGGCAGATGAGTACTACCATCTGAGCACCTGATTACACTACTGCCTTTAGGCTGATCTGGGATTGCCTATCAAATATCAGAGAATACAAATTGGATGATGGAATAAGCGACTGCAGAAACAGGGTATCATTTATCATGATGAAACGCAGGTGAATGTTTGAAAGTTCTGAAACAAATTGGACTATATCCTCTTGCGATGGACTGAGCACTACTATTGAAAGGTCTGCATGGGCCATTATGCGAGATAGTACATTCTTCATTCCGTTTCCCAATTTTCTTGCTCTATGTAGATTTTGTACAGCCTCTGTATACATTATATTAAGAAGAAGCTTGTCGCGATGTCTTTGTTTCATCTTGACTAGAGCCGCAAGGAGCTGATCGGACTTCTCATTTTTGCTTGGCGATATTATTCTGTTTTTAGATATCTTGTATGCTTTGCCTGTACACAATATTTTGAAAAGGCTTTTCTTTCCGGCAGGCAGAAGTATTTCGAAGAAACGTAATATTGAAGAGGGCTCCATCCAGTTAGCAGGCAGTAATAGCACTGGGTTTCCACCTGAAACGAAGTTTGATACAATCCTTTGGAGAAATATCATTGCAATTGTCATGTTTACATGTGAGTCTACCTCAAGAAGAACCAGACCCTTCCTTGGAAAGCCTCTGCCAAGTGAAGCATCCAGGATAGGAAATCCGCTTCCGATATTGTTGTCGCCTGTTGAAAGCTCCGAAACTTCGGCTTTAACGCTTCTGTGTGGCTCGAACTTAATTGGCTGATAAGGCGCAAAACTATGGAATATGCCATTTTCAAGTGTATAAACGTAAGACGCGCGAGTTATACGAGTGCCCCGCAGCTTCTGAAGAAAGATTTGCCTTATTTTTACATTGTTGTAATAGCTCTGCTTCAGCTCAACTATGCCGTCCACCAGAAAGTCAAGTGTAGTGTCGGCAGGCTGCTCGCTTATGAATATGAGCTTCGCACCGGCCCTTTCCCTCCAAGTCTGAAGCACCCTTTCGTTATTAAGGCGAGCCTCCCTGTCCATGAAGGATGCAATTGCATCCCAGCTGTCAATTATGATTATAGGGGACTTGATGTCCATCAGCTGGTTTGTAATGCGCTCAAAGAGGGACTCGGGTTCGTCTAGCCTTGCATCCTCAAAACTTGACATCACATCACGATCCCAGGCCAGGCTCGTGCCTCTAGGCTTAGACTGTCCAATAAGGTCCTTCAGCCATGGGTAGTATTGGAAGAGCTGCTTTGGGGATATTCTCGTTGAGATGTAAAAGAAATTATTGTTCTTGATTCCAAGCACATTTAAGATAGTAAGTGCAAGCGTGGTCTTGCCAGTTCCAGCAAATCCCTTTACTAAAAGTGAGTATGTCTCGCCTCGTATAAAGTGCAAAAGTTCCTCTGGTATATGCAATGGGCAATTACCATTTGCACCCTTAAAGCTTACATAGCTTTCTGCCACGTATTATTCACCACAATCGTCTTCTTTCAAGGCTCCTTTGATATGAATTAAACGTTAATGATATAGCTATCCTATTAAGGATCATAACCATACCCTTGACAGAACCCAAATCCAACATCAACAATATATAGGATATAAAATTTCATCCATCAAATTCGGCCTCAAAATGGAAAGTCGAGCTGGGGGCCTTGCTGGTGGCCAATTAATGTTCCAACAAGAGAGCATCATTTATCATTCCAAGAAAATGGTGCAATATTGAGATTGCCAGAGCTGGGCAACTCCAGAGGAGCAGCAGCAGGCTTTATACTCGACATGTAATCATCTGCGCTTTCTTGGTGCAGAAAAGGTAGAACTCGCAGGTGTAACCGGGGTGCAACAGCTTGTGTAAGGATAGACACAATGTGTCTCATTGAATGCACTGTCACGTAAAGCATCATTGTAGGATACGATCGTAAATCCTTCTTTTGTGTTATCTAAGATCTAAGAAGCGAGTAACATATTTATTGTAATCAGACAACGTCTTCTAAGTAAAGCTATGGTGATTAACGAAGAATTGCTTGCAGCCAGAAAAAAGGTTGCACAAAGAAGACCCAAGTTCATTAGGCAGGAGAGCTGGAGGTACGATAGGCTTGCAGAAAACTGGAGAAAACCTAAGGGCAAGGACAATAAGATGAGAAAGCAAAAGTCAGGAATGCCAGCCATTGTTAAGGTCGGCTACAGGGGTCCGATAAAAGCAAGAGGTCTTCACCCATCTGGATATAGCGATAACCTTGTTCATAATGCTGCCGAGTTGACTAAGCTTGATCCTAAAAAGGACGCAGCAAGGATTGGCCACACCGTCGGAAAGAAGAAGAGGATTGAGATAATTAACAAGGCTATAGAACTTGGCATCAAGGTGCTCAATCCGGGTAACCTAATATCTAAAATGCAAAAGGAAAAGGAGAAGAAATAAGAGTAACATGGTAGTCAACATTGCAAAAAAGCGCGAGCTGGTAGCAAGGATTCTCAACGTGGGAGTCAACAGAGTTCGCTTTGAGCCCGATAGACTTGAAGACATTGCCGACTCGATCACCAGAGAGAATATACGCTCACTTGTCAAGAGCGGTGCAATTTGGACAGTCCAACCTAAGGGAAGCTCAAGGGGTAGAGCAATCAAGAAGCGCTCTGTCTGGAAGGTTCATGGTAAGGGTCCGGGATCAAAGAAGGGTAAGAAGACTGCAAGGGTTGGTAAGAAAGCGGTCTATGTGGTGAGGACAAGGTCAATGCGTTACCATTTAAAAGTGGTCAAGGAAAGAAAAGATATTACTAACGATAAGTACTGGAATCTCTATAGAAAGATCAATGGGGGTCAGGTGAGATCACTTGCGCATCTACGAGAGCTCGTAAAAGAGGCCAAGTCCTCATAGGTCAATTTGCGAAGCGAAATTCTATATTTCGCAAACTCTGCTGTACTGTCTCCAATAAAGCGCAGACCTTCTTTCTTTAGCAATTCTTTTTTTCTTGTCTTGCCAAAAGCATAGCCACCTATATTGCCATTTGACTTAATGACTCTATGACAGGGAGTAAGAATTGGGTTTGGATTCTTGTTCAAAATCCTTCCGATTACACGGGATGCGCCGGGATGTCCAAGAGCTTTAGCAATATCACCGTAAGTTGTGACTTTGCCTTCTGGAATTTGAGCCACTATTTCATAGACGTGGCTTGCTTTTACTGGCCGCAAGTTCATGCCGAATCTTAGAGTGGACTGTTATATAAGATATCGCATCTAGACCTTGTAAAGTTCAAGAGGAGTCTTCTCGACGATCTTGAGTATTCGATCCCTCTCCCTTCCCAAGCCTTTAATGTCCAGTACAATATGTGTCACCTTCTCTATGCTCTTTTGAATCATCTGGTTTAACATAGCCTCATCGATTGCTTCAAGATTATGCTTTGACGCCACTGCTGCAAGACCAAATTTTGACTCGAGTAAGAGTTTGTTAAACTTTTTTGGATAGTGAGTGCCTCCGAGCGCTACGCCTACTTTTTCGCAGCGCTCAAACCCATTGCGAAGTATATCAAGCAGAGTATCACATATGACTGCCGCCGCGTTTTCGTCGGCCCACTGCTTTTCTGACGATCCCAATTCCACAAATAATACAGGCTTATCGAGCGATGTGGGTCCATGATGTGTTGCTTCTATTATGACCTCATATTCTGAAACCTTTTGTCTTGCAGCAGCAGTTATGGCCTTTAGATATCCTTTCTGCAGACTGGGATACGAGATTGCTATCTGTCGAGGATTACCACCATAAGAGTTGTCTACAGAAAAATTGCCGGTGAAATGACACGTGAGCGTTGGGATTGAGCTATGTGACCTATGCTTTGAAAGGAAAATGAATACATCTGCGCGCGAATACAGATCACTAATATTTTCTAATGTGAGCAAATTGCCATAGAAAATATGAAGCTGGATATTCTTGTGGCGCAATGACCGGTATGACTCTCCCTCGGCGTCTCCTCTCTTACTGTCACTTGCAAATTCAGCGTTTCTTATCAGATAGCGGCTCATAGTCTTGCCTGCCAAGTCATGACTAGAGGTTACTATGACACACTGATGGTTCAACTGGCGGCTTCTACAAACGGTACTAATTTTAGCCTTGGCATGTTGTGGCGATAAGTAAGCATCAGAACAGATGGTAAGATCTGATAGCCGTCAAGGCACTAGCTGACTCTAATCCAAGAATGAGGAGATATTGATGTATGCTAACGGCGCAACAAATTTTTCTCCGAAGAATGAACACAGATGATCAACTCTGTGAAGTTACAACTAAAGGAATAACTATTTTTGTATTCGAAAATCTCGATATCGAGGATTGTAATATTCATTGCTTTTAGCAACCTCTCCCTTATTTTCCTCAATTGACTGTTCTATGCTGGCTCTGAAATGTTCCTATTTTTTATAACTATTATTATAATAAAAGCATGCTAGATATTGTTGATAAAGTAACTATCTAAGGTAGTAGTAGTAGTAGTAGTAGGCACTTCTTCCTTTTCTTCCTGCCTCTGTTCTTCTTCCAGTTGTTACTCTACTACTACTGCACTTATGGCTACTACGTATGTAATTAGGTAACGAAGTGGGTAGAATGCCTCCCATATGACTAACTGATTAAAAGCCTCCCTTACTGCTGCGGTTGCTCAAAAGAACTATCATAGCAAAAATGAGACTAAATGAGACAAATTTTGCAACACCTTCTAACGGAGCAATCGTTTGCCTTCACGGTTTATGACATTGTAGACTCCACGCAAGCCTGTACTGCTGTTAGGCGGTTTCTTTCTTCTCTGTGAAGGTACGCCATTCTTTCGGTAGCCCTTATGAATACTTGAATGTGATTGTGGAGGCTAAAGGGTGTAAGAACTTCGTTGTGGTGATGCCATCTAAACCAGCATCGCAGAAAGTTATAAGTAAGCGGACTACCACACATTGCCATGCTTGAGCAGGAACCGCCTATTGTGATTCTGTTAATTCATTTCCGAGTGCTAGTAATGTAATATCTATAAGAAGTCATCGTGTCCTCTATGTAAGAATTACAATTTCATTATGGCTCTCCCTGAGTAAACTTATAAAATGCATTTGACCTTTTCATAGCAAACAAGATGAACAATAGAATCGAGGAGGCCCAACAAGATGAGAAGGGTCAAGAGGAAATTGAATTTGAGGACACTACTATTAATGAGAATCC
The DNA here is from genome assembly GCA_030861865.1 of Thermoproteota archaeon. Classification (GTDB taxonomy): domain Archaea; phylum Thermoproteota; class Nitrososphaeria; order Nitrososphaerales; family Nitrososphaeraceae; genus Nitrososphaera. The sequence continues at coordinate 11,107 of JALZEV010000122.1, forward strand.
TAATTTTGTAGAAGCACAAGTAACGTCTGAACAGCACACTACTGCAAGCTCTGGAGAATCTCAAATCGAGAAGACAGGGCCGGAAACTGGAGAGGAGGAGGATCTAGCCTCAACTGTCGAGGCATCCGCGAGTTCACCTTCTGTTTCCTCAGCGGCAGCACCACAAGAACCAAACCACAGTGTACAATCCTCAGCTGGCTCCAAGTTCTTTGCCATCCGCACGACAGGAGGTCAGGAACGGATAGTTGCAAATCTACTGCAGACAAGGGCGAACGCCAAGAAATTATTAATTCGCTCTGTAATTGTGCTTGACAGCTTCAAAGGTTATATCATTGTGGAGGCGCCGGATTCCAATGTTGCATACGAGGCACTTGCAGGAATAAGGCATGTTCGCGGCCAGATTAGGGGCGATCTGCCTTTCAAGGACATAGAAGGATACCTAGTGAAGAAGCCTGTAGTATCAGAGCTCAGTACAAATGATACCGTCGAAGTGATTGCGGGCCCATTCAAATCTATGAAGGCCAAGATAACCCGTGTAGACTATGAAAAGCAAGAAGCAACAGTTGTTCTACTTGATTCACCATACCAGATACCGGTAACTGTTGACGCTAACTACCTCAAAAGGTTAGCTCATTAGGCAATTGCTGCATAGAACTGAACGATTAAATAAAGAAATGTAGCAAATTCATTGTTTAGCTTTCTGGTGTTATAGTTGATTGTCGATCTAAACATAAAGGGTAAACATGCAGTAGTTATAGGGGGCGGAACTGAGGGTATCAGAAAAGTCCGCGGACTCTTGGACCAAGATTGCAAAATAACTGTAGTAACTAGCAGGGCTAACCGCTTTCTGATTGAGCAGGCTGCTCTAGGCAAGATCAAGCTCGTTAAGGCAAACCTCCACGACGCCAATATACTTGACAATTACAATGATGCATTTTTGGTACTAGCGGCAACCAACGACAGAGAGCTCAATCGCAAGATCATAGAAAAGGGGCGATTGATAAAGGCATTTGTTTA
>JALZEV010000150.1 GCA_030861865.1 Thermoproteota archaeon
TATGCCGGTATGGAGCGAGTAATGAGAAATCCGCCTGCGGAGTTGAAAAGTAGACATACACGGCTTACATTGAAAGGTTTCACCAAGCACCCGCTTCAGAAGAAATTCCTTGCAGGCAACAAGTTTGAGATAAGGATCTACAATGTCCGTTCATCAGATCTCTCTGGCTTTGTTCCTCAGATTGGCAAGGTGGGCAACTTTTATGGCCTCCAGAGATTTGGCAGCGAAAGGTTGGTGACCCATCTTATTGGTAGGGAAATTGTGAAGCGCAACTTTATACAGGCAGTCGAGTTGCTGCTCTGCCATACTACTGAATTTGATACTCAGATGAGCAGGGAAATCAGAAACAAGTGCGTCGACCCAAGCAACTATCGGCAAGTGCTCAAGATGCTGCCAAGAGGCATGGACATTGAACGGCAGGTGCTGTCGGCATTAGTCGCCGGCAGGGATACCATTGCAGCATTGCGTGCAGTACCAATCACGATCCGGAGACTATTCGTCCAGGCATACCAAGCGTATATCTTCAACAGATGCCTCAGCAGAGCCATCAGGAGAGGCGAGGATCTGCTGCAGCCTCAGGCTGGAGACCTTTGCTTTGAAATGGGGGGGCTGGTAACCTTTGGCAGGATAATAAAGTACAATCCTGACTCAAAGACAAAGTTGGTTCCAGCAATAAGGATGGCAGGATATAGCTTCCAACCTGGCAAGGGCAGGTTTGAAAATATCACAAGAGCAATACTGCAGGAGGAAGAAGTAGATCCAAAGGAGTTTTACATAAAGGAGATGCAGGAACTGAGTCACCAAGGAGGCTTTAGACAAGCTCCACTCTGGTGCACAGATTTTTGGTATGAACGGGACCCACTGATGGTATCATTCAAGCTGCCCAAAGGATCGTATGCGACCACGCTTTTGCGTGAAATAATCAAGCCAGATGATCCAATCAGAAGTGGCTTTTAGCGCCCGAATCTCTTACTAGTAGGATTATGTAGAATTTGGAATCAAAAGACAGGGTACCTGCCAACATATAGGCACTTTCAACTATACTCGTTACTATTCCTTTGCAAATAACTATTATCTTTGCATGAGATGATAGAGACTCCGCCTTTGTTTTTAATAGAAAATACTCTTCCTAATACAAAAAACAGTAAATCATAAAGGCGCTCAACATAATATAATAGTACCGCACTATGATACACGATACACGTATGCTTGGGGGCAAGAACCTGCATGAAATGATAGAAAATGCCATTGACGACATATACACGAACGTGAGCATCAAGATAGACAAAACAGACTCCGATAGGATCCATGCAATAGAAGCATCAGGCTGCACAAGGTTTGCGTACTATGAACGCAAGAACTCGCTTCCTTCAGATAATGCGGCTAAGATCTCAAGCCTGCTTGGGAATAGTATACGCCACTCAGTGAGTAACGTACGTGGCGAGTACAAGATCGACACCCTTGCACTTGAAGTTAATGTCGACATGATAATGGCCAATGAGTTTATCGTAAGATTTGAAATTGTGCCTACTCTGCCGGAGGTTCCGAACCCACAGCACATGTTGTATCTCAATGCATGTCTCTTTGCGTTCAACAAAGACGAGGGTTTTTTGATCTACATGACTGAAGAGGGCAAGATGGTTGAGTTCTCTGTGACCAAAAACAATAGGATGTTTGAAGAAATCGTTAGAAGGGCAAGAGTGCTCAGCACATTGCTAAAAGAAAACAGAGTTCCAATAGTCGAGCCATCCAACATATGCACAACTTGCAAATACTTTGAAAGATGTTATGCAAGGAAGAAGGTAAAGGATGAAGGTTCAGGCTTTATATTAGAAGAAATTTTTAAATCCAAGAAATAATTATTATGAAAAGATAGAAACGTGCTATCAGCTATGCTCGCTATGACCTTGGGACGGTGTATATCCTTGGCTATACCTTCTTGCCCTTGAGCCAAACAGCACAGCTACTAGGAATACAAATATTCCTGCAGTCACGGCAAACATGAATGTTTCTTCAGCCATATTACTGGGAGCCCTACATGAAACTTAATACCTTTATGAATTGCAACATAACATGCTATGATAATATCATAAAATGTTAGGGGAATGTCAATTCAAACCCTTTCTCATAATAGCTTGTTTGGAAGTTTGAGCCAGTCAGCCTATAGGAGTAGGTTCCCTCAACACCGTACTGGGCAGTGCCATTTACCATGCTGTCCCAGCTGCTGGCAGTAAGGTTATTACGCATTGCAACCTGAGTATCTCTGAGAGTGACGTTGCTGTTGCCAACTATTGGAAATATGTCCTCTTGTCCAGACACAAAACCCTCAGGACTTACTCCAATGTCCCCAGTTATCATCTGATACTGACTCACATTCAGTGTATAGTGGATCGTCTCAAAAAGAGCAGTGCTTCTGTTAGGGTTGTGGACGTCAAAGACCACCTGTACATTTGCGTTCTCTTCATCTGTTTTCTCAACTACAATATCACTAAGTCCTAGTTGTAGGTCGGCTATCTGAGTCTCGGACGTGCCTGGATCCTCATTATTGCCTAGAGGCCTGAAATTTCCCATTCCCATAATGAAAAATATGGCTATAGCAGCTGCTGCAATGCCGCCAGCTACCACATAAATGGCCTTTGTATTCACAATTGTCCTTTTTTCGCGTTTGTCCACGCTTTAAAGCTGTCGATTAATCCAAATGCTTAACTAGCCGTTACAAAAAAATACTGCCGATTGCAATACCACAAGGCGGCAAATATCGGACGCGAGAGGGCTCAGAAAGCCCAAATGAGGCTCTTCGAGTACACTGGCTTTGCCATGCTGACCTATACTGTTAAACAGGGCATGACAGGGTTTGAGCCTGTGGGTGAAGAAGAGCTAGTTGGTAAGATGACAAGTGGTAATGAGTCAATGCTTTTTATTTGCGATAAGGATGGTTATGCCAAGGCTCAGTCAAGGCCTATGCCAATGGAACAGGGAGAAGAAGCTTTCAAAAAGATGCTTGCAGATGGTATGCAGGAGTTCAGTGGCAATATTAAGACAGTATCATAAGCTGGGATATGCTTATTGAACTGTCGAGAAAAAAATGATAGAAGGTATATTAGTCGTTTGCCAATGATTAATTAGCCATATGAGGTAGCTGACCAGAAATTATTGCAATTGGAAAGATACATATGCACATAATGGGAGGTCAATGCTCTTTGTTAGAAGGATCATGATGATGAGTTAAGATAGTCTAGTGTAATTGCAATGCGGTAGAGGTCATGGTCATCATAAGACACACTTGGAACGTAGTATATACACCCAATCTATAACAAGATTAGATGGTGCAAATATAAGCTATTATTATTATTATTTAGGGCCTTATCACTAGTTTGACAAAGCAGAATATTATATGAATCTGATAGTGCCTATACTATAATGCGAGTTCCAACAGTGCTACGCGAGATTGCGTTCTTGATTACTGCGGGATCTGACTTGAGCACTACCGTAGGGATCTTGCTCCGCTCTATCACCTTGAGCGCCACAATGTCCATCAGGTCATAGCCGCCTGCTGCCGAATCTTCAGATCCCAATAGATCTATGCACTTCTTGACAGTGATTTCATTGAATAGCTTGGCGTCCTTGTTCTTGTTGGGATCGGAATCATAAATGCCGTTGACGTCTGTTGCGTTGAGGAACTTGTAAGCTTTGACCTTTTCAGCAATAAGGGCAGCTGTTGCATTTGTGCTCTGCCCCGGATGTAAACCGCCTGTCACAACCATTCTGTTGGTTGTTACAGCCTTGCTCACTTGTTCGAGATCTTCTGGGACTGCAGGGTACGCCTGATCGCCAAGCGCAATAATCATGAGTCTTGCATTCAGCCTTGAAACCTCGATGCCTAGGATGTCCAGAGATGCTTCATCCGAGCCAAAGCTTCTTGCGGTGGAAATGTAGTGGCGCGCAACCTCGCCCCCACCTGCAACAACTACTGGCTGCACTTTCTCGCTTATTTTGCTCAGCATTCCCGCATACCTCTTCAGCTCATATGCTGTTTCATGGCCAAACACTTTTCCAGATAATTTAATTACAACACGACGCCTAGCCTGCGTGGATCTTACCTGCCCCCATATTCAGTATACCTTGATCGCCCAATACCTTTTTAATAGCTCGCTCCACCTTCTCACGGTTCTCTGCGGTAGTATAGACACGTAGCATGTCGAAGAATCCCGAGATCGATTCTACAAGTGGAATCTCTGACATCGGCATCTCATACACTCGATCCTTATCGACTACCAATACGGAATACATCTCTTCCTTGCTTGGAGTCAGCGGCATCGAGGGAGCACGAGAGACATCGACAAACACATAGTTGCTATCGACATCTGCCACATGCGCAATATGGGAAGCAAGCGCCTCCAGCGCTTTTTTGTCCATCCTTTGTCTATCGCGCTTGTGCAAGAATTTTTCATATACACTCTTAAGCAGCCTCCTGTCGCGGTAATCTCGTGCCATCTTGCCTGAAAATGCATATCTGCCGGAAAGCGTACAGAGCCGCTCAAGGGTGGCTTCATCTGTTAGCGTAAGATACTTTTGGAGTGAAGTATTTGTCAGTCCAAGCGCTTCATCTGCCCCTATCATTGAGCGTAGGAGCATTACTTCAGCAGATCTCACTGTCTTATGGAAATATACTGCCTTGAACATTTCATAGCGTGAGATCAGCATTGATTCAAGTGAGTTGAGGGCAGACCTGTTTATCGCAAGTCGGTTCTTTGAAACTTCAAGCGAACTCACAAGCCTGTGATAGTCAAGCTTGGCATACTCTGCTCCGGTGAAAAGCCCGTCGCGTGGCAAATAGTCCATGATGTCTGCAGACAGTCCACCAGAAATAATTTCATTCATGAAATTTACCTTTGACTGGCCAAATGAAAGCCTGCATATCTGATGTGCATTGGAACCATATCTTCCCAGAATGTCAGCTATCTCGCTTTGGATTATGATCTTTTTTCCAAGCTCCTCATGGCTAGTATTACAATTATACTCAAGGACCTCTTCAAATAGGTGCGAAAAGGGCCCGTGCCCAATATCGTGTAACAGCGCAGCAAGTCTGAGATCCTGTACCACTTCTGCGTGAGTGATATATCCCTTGCCAAGTAACGTTTCGCCTGCAAGGCCGGCTATATGCATGGCGCCAAGTGAGTGCTCAAAGCGTGAGTGCTGCGCGCTCGGATACACTAGATGTGCACCAGCCAACTGTCTTATCCTCCTCAAGCGCTGAAAAGTAGGGCTATCGATCAGTTGTTTTTCTACCTGCGAGAATCTGATGTACTTATGGATAGGATCTGTTATTTCTCCTGCGAAGTCCATATTGATTGCTTATTTTGTATCACAAGCTAACAGACTTTAAACTTTAAGCTCTTTCCTTATTATCTTCATTATTTCTTGGTGTACCTGCTCCTTGCTCTTTGAGCCATCGACGACCTTCCATCTGTACTGCCTAGCAAACTTTAGGTAGTTCCTATAGGCTTTTGCAGCCAGCTGAGGATCAGACTCAAACATATCCTGAATCTCTGCGCGCTTGGCAGATATGCTTGGATTGACCAGAATCACAAGCACAATATCTTCCTTTGGCAGACCCTTGTCAAGTCCAAGAAGCCAATTGGTGTCCATGCCATTTGCTATGCCGTAGACAAGGTTTGACTGCCAGTAACGATTCATGACTATAATTGTACCATTTTCGAGCATGCTCTCGATCTCTTTCTTTTTTTCCCATCTGTTTGCTGAGAACAGCAGGTGCTTGACCTCTGGGAGGTATTCACGCTTACCCTCAAGGAACGCTTTTATTTCCATCCCAATTGATGTCATGTAATCCGGGAAGTCCAAAATAACACAAATCTTGCCTGAAGCCTTTAGGGTCTCTGCAAGCATGCGAGACTGGCTACCCTTGCCAGCCTTGTCGGTACCTTCTATTACGATTATCTTGCCCCTCGTTGCCACTGCATAAGGACGAGTATGCATCAATAAAAAGATTCAAAAGATCTTTACCTTCAAAATAAAATT
>JALZEV010000048.1 GCA_030861865.1 Thermoproteota archaeon
ATTGTTGTCATTTCTCTGATAGTAGTATAGGAAGATAGGGAATTAATTGACCCGTATTGCTGGAAATAAGTCACAGCTAGTTTTGTTCTAGTTAAACTTTTCATAAATGAAGCTATTATTACCATAGCGCTTAGCAGTAAACCCGAGGCTTTGTCGCTAGGTCAGATATGGCTTTATGTGAATTGTGCAAGCAATAAAGCCTACCGCAATTAGACTAAATGACACAGTTTATTTTTTTCAAGAGAAGGCGAAAAGACTTCTATGCATACTAAATCAGACAGAGGAACAATAAAAGAATCATCTAATAGACCATGGAAGACCTTGTTTGACAAAAAATTCTTATGGATAAAACCAATACAATAGATAAAATAAATTCATGACGCTTACCCCTCTTCATGTCGCCTTTGTCTGGGTGCTTAAGCCACGATTCAGAAAACTACATTTTGCGGCTCTGACAGTAGGTGCAGTCATCCCTGATGTCGAGCCTTTAATAGCCTGGATGTTTGGGTGGTCGGTGTTTTGCGGCTGGGATTTTCTATGCTCGCTTGCTCCCGACAGGCTGGTATTGCACTCAATTGTGGGAGCCATAACCATAGACGTTATCCTCACCGTAATTCTTGTCAAAATGATAGGGAAGCTTGGTGTTGAAAGAGTAGGGATATGTGGATTTACCAATGTCAAAATAAATACCGCCTTTCTTGCGTCTGCTGCGATTGGCAGCCTATCCCATGTTTTCGTAGACTGGCTCCACCACCCTGCAAACCCGATTTTCTGGCCCTTTTTGGTAGACGGCTCATATTATGTAGATGGACTGTTGCTTTCGTTTATGGCCGTTTTACCTGCCTCTATCATGGTGGCAACTCTAGCTGGTGCGATCACAACGGCAGTCATAGCAAGAGCTCTTTACAAGAGTGGCTATAGCTTCTGGCTGGTACTTTCAAATCCTACAAAGGTACTATCTCTCATAACGGAATCATTTAGTAAACCTAATTGATTGCGCTAGCATCTTGGTGATCCAGTACGTATGTATCAAGCCTGCTCTGCATCACCTTTGTTATCTGCTCATAGATGGTATACGATCCCACCATCGCTTGCACCTTTTCTTTTTCAGTAGATGCATTTGTCTCGATGACAACATAGTCTGCGATCAATCGGAGGTTGATTTGGAACGCGCCATCATCGCTTGTCCACTGCAGCGTATAACCTGTATCGCTCCTTATCATGCCTATCCACCGAAGGTTCTTAAACCACTTTCCGATCAAGTGGCGCATAACTTCTGAGGCCTTGACGTTGAGTGGGATATACGTCTGCAACAACTGCATATACTCTCTGCCCTTTGGTTTGTGTTGTTGTTGTTGCAAAAACTCGATCCTTGACATTGCAGTTGCACCGGCCTTGCTAAGCTGATAACCTACCGGAGACTTTTCCACAAGCTCCATTTCTTCTAGCCTACGGAGCGCCCTTGACAAGCTTTGCTGGTGGAGGTTGAGCTTACGCATCAAGCCTTTAAACGAATAATTTGATCCATCTTCATTCAGCAATGCCAAGATCTTGTTATCGTTGTTATGAAAATCGGTTGCACTAGGCGATTCCTGCGAGTCGTCATCTTCTTCTACTAGGATCTGAGCAGCTGCTGCCACCGGCTTGCCACTGATCATCTGCTTTTCCGTTGCAAAGTCCTCTCTAGGGCTCTCGTCCTTGAGAGTAGTTGTCGTTGTTGTTGTTGTTTCAGTCGTAATTTCGCTTTCCACTTGCATATTACAAGCGCCCCTTCATGATATAAATTATAAAGTAATCATCTCGAGAGCAGGTAAGTAAAATGCTACTAGTATACCTCAATTGCCTCTTCCTTGAAGCCCATTTGAGCCAGTAGAGTCTTAGCCGTCTCTCGATGATCTCCTTGGAGGATTATCTGGCCCTCCTTAAACGTGCCACCCGTGCCAATCTTGGTCTTTAGCTGTTTTGTAATATCCTTCAAATCTTTTCTTTCCTGAAGCCCTGATATCACGGTGACAGGCTTCCTATACTTTCTGATGTCTTTGGTGATCACTATAGCTGCTTCTTCCTTTTCAATCTCCTTAATCAGTTCGTCCATTGAATCATAGTCAGACACTGGAATGATAATCTCCACTCATCCTCAAAAGTGTTTTCATAAAAAATTTTTATGGGCGCTCGTCGACCGGAACTGGAAGTTGAAACTGGCGCCCATAGCGATTGATAGTCACTGTTAGTCGGTCATTTACCTGCTTTTTGCGCACGTATGAAGCGATCTCTGAAGGGTCTTTTATCGTGTTGCCATCTATTTCCTCGATGATATCTCCTTTTCTTAGGCCCGCATCGTCAGCCGGACTATAGGGCTCAACTCTTGCAATGAGCGCTCCATCGATCACAGGGAGTCCATAGTATCGTGCAAGCTGAGGGGTAACCTTCATTGACGCAACGCCAATCCATGGCCGAGTTACCTTACCATTCTCTATCAATTCTTTCAATATCGACTTGGCTGTGTTGATAGGAACTGCAAACCCAATGCCCTGTGCATACGGCATGTTGGCGGTATTGATAGCAATCACTTCTCCCTTAGTATTGACAAGTGGTCCACCTGAGTTGCCAGGGTTGATGGCAGCATCTGTCTGTATTAGCTCCAGCACGCCGCTCCTCGTCTGTATACTTCTATTCAATGAGCTGACTATGCCGGCACTTACTGCAGGTCCTCCAGTGAGCCCAAAGGGGTTGCCAATTGCAATCACTATCTGACCTGCCTTTAGGTTGTCTGAGTTGCCAAGCTGTGTAGCTGTAAGCGACTGTTCTGATTCTACCTTGAGCACTGCAAGGTCGGTGGTCTCGTCGCTTCCGACTACCTTTCCTTTGAGCACCTTGCCGTCCGGTAGCGTCACCTTGAGCCGCTCTGCGTCGTCGATCACGTGGTTATTTGTAAGGATGTAGCCCTTTTCATCTATGACTACCCCTGAGCCTACTCCTTCTACTGGAAATATCCTGAACATCTGGTCATGTAGCATCCTCACACTTGCGATGTTGACTACGCTCTTGCTCACTTTTTCAACTGCGCTGATAAGGACATCTTCTGGAACAGGTATCATGCCACTATATTGGAGGGTGGTAGGTAAATTGACCGGCTATTCTAGAATCCAGTCACACTCATTGAATAAGAGTAGAAAGGATGATTTGAAATGTCATGAAATGATGTTGTGGAATGCTATGCCAATACTTCAGTTAGAGAACATACAATTGCATTCCTGCAATGGATAATGCAGGTAACAAAGCAAGCACTCAACGATTGCTTACCAGGTCTTGTCACAAAGAATTGGCCGAGTCAAAGCATCAATGAATGAATAGTATTTTAAACTGATGGTAAATCAGGCAGTGAATAGTGCTCAAATTTGAAGTATTTGCATGCAGTGAAGAAAAGACAAGCATTGATAATATAGCATCGTTTACCTATGACATTGTTTACACATAGCTAAATTAGCTGTGCTGTATTAAAAGACGAAGATGAAAAGTATTGGAATTGTCTGAACCATCTTTTTATGGCCTATAATGCGCTGCAAATGTATCCGGCTCATTAGATCCAAAATCGCGCATAAATTGATCCCTGACAAGCCTGCCATATACTACTAAGTCGCGTGTCATCATCCGCAACCTGCTTGACAATCTTGCGTTCCCTATTTCATTACCCGTAAAGTCTTGTGGGCCATTTATCGATACTCCATATGGCATACTCC
>JALZEV010000083.1 GCA_030861865.1 Thermoproteota archaeon
GAAGAAAGAGGTCAAGATTAAAGCGCGTAGTTGTTTCTGAACGCAACTATTTCGCACTCAAAGAGCTAGGGCGAGCAGGTGATTCATTTAATGACATGATTTCGAAGTTACTGAGAATAGAGAGGATCTATCAAGAAATGAAGAAGCAACAGATACAGCAGCAACAAGAGAGCAATGATAAGGATAACAGTACTGGCAGCGGCAGACTTCCTTTTCCTGGGAGTGTTTCTAGATCGTTTGATGAGCACAATAGGCAGCAAATAGCACGCGTCCTTTCGGACATTGAGGAGAGCATAGCAACGATATTTATACCTCAAGTGCCAGCGAAAATAATTGCGGGGGTCGCCTAGCCTGGCAGGGCGTGGGATTGCTAATCCCATGTCCGAAAGGACGCGTGGGTTCGAAATGTCTAGGGGGAAAAGCTGAAGAAGGCGCTATAGACACGATATTCCCACTCCCCGCGCTACTATTCTCATGCTTTTCTGAAGTAGCAATCCCACCCCCTACCAGGTTGCTCCCTGCTGCTCTTACAGCAGCGTCGCGGCTGCCATTAACCATCTCAAGAGCGTCGCAGCGTCGCGGGCTAACAACTTTAACTTTTTGTTGATACGATAGCGAATACATCTGGCTTGTGCTTTTGTAACTCTTGAGTACCAGACAAATAAGCCTGCTCAGTCTTTGAAAAAAGAAGAAGAAATGTGTGTCTGTAGAGTATTAGGTTGGTTTAGGTCATCTTCCTAGTAGCAGTCACTATCTATGGCTTTCAGTTGTAGCAAAATATTGACAACAGAGTTATACTGAAGACACGAAATCCACACAAGGCCGATGCACATTAATATCGAGATTACCAAATGACGACTCTATGAAGATAGGAATAGCTGGCGGCACTGGTGGAATGGGTGAAGGCTTTGCACTAAGATGGTGCCAAAAGCATGACGTGATCGTTGGTTCAAGGGATGCTCATAAGGCCAGAGAAGCGGCAGAAAACTACACGAGGGCAGCGAAACAAACCTACGGCAGTATAGCTGGCAGCATAAGCGGTAATGACAACATTTCGTTTGGAAATGATATTGATGTTTTGATACTTTCAATACCATATGAGTTCATTGATGATACTTGCGGCAAGCTCACGGGCAAGCTCAGAGATGACTGTATTGTTGTCTCACCCATCGTGCCTATGGCGAGAACAGAAGCGGGGTTTGTATATATCCCGCTAGAACAAGGCAAAGAGCAAGCGGCAGAAATGGTTGCTAATAAGCTCCCCCCTAGATCAAGGGTCGTTTCTGCATTCCACACAATATCTGAATCAAAGCTTAAGAATCTACAGCAAAGTCTTGACGCCGATACTTTCATCTGCGGCGACGATCAGAACGCAATATCAAAGCTGAGGGGCCTTATAGATGAGATCTCCGGCTTAAGACCAGTGTACCTTGGGCCGCTTACACTAACTTACCAAGCGGAGATCTTAACCCCTATGTGTCTAAATGCTGCCAAGCGAAACAAAATGAAGAATCCAGGGGTAAAGCTAGTCTGAACGCAAACGTTATGAGCAATGATATATTGAGAATCATGTTGTCAATATGAGATGGAAGGAAGAAATAGGTAGCAGGCGCGGTAGGAACTGGATGTCTGCAATGGGCATCCTATTTATAGTCGCTGCCGCCATTATCATAATCCGTAATCTTGTTCTTTTCAATATTGAACACGCTGCAGGCTTGATTGAAGATCCGACGCAGCAATTTCTTGATAACTTTAGTAATGGCCAGATTACAAATGAAAAGTTTGCAATTGCAATGATTGCTGCTGGCGGTTTTTTGCTTTACTGGGGTTACTTTAAGAAAAAAGAAGATTACGGCCCGCCTGACGAGCACGAATGGCGCAGGTTCAACAGATAGAGGCATCTCCTCATCATCATACTTTAATATTCAGCTTTGACTGATTATGATGTGGAGTGAATGAAAATTGGGTTTGATGAATCGCATTTCGACTGTAATTTCGCAAAAAGCTAGCGCACTCCTTGATAGGTTTGAAAAGCCACAGGAAGCTCTAGATTATTCCTACATAAGACAGGTGGAAATGCTAAACAAGCTGAGAAGGAGCCTTGCGGAGATTATCACTTCTCGCAAAAGGCTTGAAATGCAAAAATCCAGACTGTGGGAAAACATACGAGTGCTCGATGAGCAGGCAGCAAGAGCGCTTGAGGCAGATAGGGAAGACCTTGCCCGACTTGCACTTGAGAGAAAGAATGCCAATCTGATCCAGATGCAGAGCCTTGACAAACAGATAGCCGAGATGAAGGAAGAAGAACGTAATATGCAAGAATCAGAAAAGCGCATGTCAATCAAGGTTGAAGAGTTCAAGGGTAGAAAGGAAATAATAAAGGCACGGTACTCTGCCGCAGAAGCCCAAGTTAAGATAAAGGAAAGCGTTACAGGCATCTCTGAGGAAATGGCAGACGTAGGCATGTCTATGAATAGGGCTGAGGAAAAGACAGAGCGCATGAAGGCCAAGTCCCAGGCCCTGGATGAAATGATAAATTCAGGGGTCCTCACAGATTATACATCAAATAAGGATGAAATCGAAAAAGAATTAGAAAAAATTACCGTACAAAATTCAGTGGAGGAAGAATTAGCAAAGTTAAAGTCAGAGAAGCAACGTAAGAAGAGGCAACAAGTGGAGCAAGAAGCACAACAATGAGTCCGAAGGTGAAGAGCAAGGGAAGGTTGGCCTCAACCAAGCTTAAGTCAAGGCGCACTGGGAAGAGCAAACCTCGCTCGAAGAAGGTAGTGTCTACACACAAAGTAGCAGTCAAGACACATAAGAAGGCAGCAATAGCTAAAGCTCGGACAAGAAGTGCTGCGGCACCTAGAAACAAAGTCGTGCGCATAATGGGTCACGGACAATTTACCGTGGACAGCAGAACACTCAAAAAGCTCAATGATATTGACAATGCTATTGTCGAGCTGGTAAGCACGGAAAGATCCGATGACGCAGAATTTAAGAAAAGGTTGATAGAGCTGAGCAACTTGGTTGTCGAGAACGGCAGGCCTCTTGACCCACATGAGATAATCAGGTCTGATATTATACTGCCTAGTGCGGACCTTTCAATAGACGAAGCA
>JALZEV010000090.1 GCA_030861865.1 Thermoproteota archaeon
TATGGAGTTCCACCTCACGCTGGCTTTGGTCTTGGCCTTGAGCGGCTCATGATGGCATTAACAAAAGTCGAAAATATCCGCGACGTCACACTTTATCCAAGAGACATAGATAGGCTGGCGCCATGATAATAATATGGTAGTTACAAGAGAAGAAGTAAAGCATCTTGGGTGGCTTGCAAAGCTCGAGATTTCAGATGCAGAGCTACAGCGCTATACCACACAGATAGAAGGTATAATCAACTACTTGAACAAGCTGGATACAATACCACTTGAGCAGGTCAAACCAATAGCGGTGAAAAAGAAATTTTCAGAACTTCGGAAAGATACTCCGGAGAATTTCGAAGACGCGGTGCTCGGAACAACATACAGGAAGGACGGCTTTGTGAAGGGACCAAGGATGGTCTGAATTGCCACTCTATACCCTTGACGCCGCACAGGTAGTCCTAGGCATCAAAAGAAGGGAATTTTCTATGGAGGAATATATCTTCCAGCTCTTTGAAAGGATTGAAAAAGTAGAACCTAGAGTAAACGCCTTTATCATACTCAACAAGGAAGAAGGGCTTGATAGAGCGCGCAGGTTGGATAAAAAGATAAGAGATGGCGAGCAAAGTGGCCCGCTTGCAGGGGTCGCATTGAGCATCAAGGACAATATTTGCACAAAAGGGATGAAAACTACATGCGCCTCAAAGATGCTTGAAAGTTATATCCCGGCATACAATGCAACAGTGATCAAGCGATTGATGGCTGCCGGTGCAATCATAATTGGCAAGGCAAACCTCGATGAGTTTGCAATGGGTTCTACTACTGAGTTTAGCCGACATGGCCCCACTAGAAACCCATGGGATATCAGCAGGGTCGCGGGTGGCTCGTCAGGGGGAAGCGCAGCAAGTGTGGCTGCCCTTGAATGCACTGCATCGCTTGGTTCAGACACCGGAGGCTCAGTCAGATGTCCTGCCAGTTTTTGCTCAGTAGTTGGGCTCAAGCCCACATACGGCCTTGTGAGCAGATTTGGGCTTGTATCCTATGCAAACAGCCTAGAGCAGATAGGACCTGTTGGTAGGACAGTATCCGACGCAGTTTTGATTCTAAATGTGATTGCAGGGTTCGATGAAAACGATCACACCACGACCAATAGCAGAAAACCAACATATTCGCTACAAGAAAGAAAAGAGTTACGTGTAGGTCTTATCAGGGAGTTCACTGAAGGTGCAGACTCTGGAGTATCCAAGATGATCTACAAAGCTGCAGACATACTGGAGAATCAAGGCTGCAACTGCGAAGAAGTGTCTCTTCCGTCAGTCCAGTATGCGCTTGCCTCCTATTATACGATCGCGTCCGCAGAAGCAAGCAGCAATCTCGCACGTTACGACAACATCCGCTATGGCTTTGATATGAACCCCGAAGGCTATGAATGGAACAGCTATTTTGCTAGGGCACGTAGCAACTTTGGGGAGGAGGCAAAGAGGAGGATAATTGTTGGATCGTATGTGCTGTCTTCAGGATATTACGGGAGGTATTATCTAAAGGCGCATCAGGTGCGCTCGCTTCTAAAGCGTGAGATGGAGGCCCTTTTCAAGAAGTATGATGTCTTGATAGGACCTACCATGCCCATACTTCCCTTCAAAATAGGCGAAAAAATAGACGATCCGCTCAAGATGTATCTTGTAGACATTGACACAGTTGTAGCAAACCTCACTGGTATGCCTGCAATATCGGTTCCTGCCGGTTTTTTGGACGGTTTGCCTGTGGGCTTGCAGATAATGGCAGACCAATTTGCCGAACAGACTATGCTTGATGTAGCATATTTGTTTGAGCAAGCTGCAAAAGTGCAAAGGAGTCCCGAGTTGTAATGACTAGTACTACAAGGATAGGGCTTGAAATTCATTGTCAGCTCACAGGCGCCAAGAGCAAGTTGTTCTGCAGATGCAGTTCGGACTACAGGGGAAAAGTTCCAAACTCAAACATCTGCCCTATATGTGTAGGACTGCCAGGAACATTACCGCTTTTGAACCAAAAGACTGTTGAGTTTGCCGCAATGATCACTCTTGCGCTTGGCTGCAAGTTCCCAGATGAAATAGCATTCTACCGCAAGAACTACTTTTACCCTGATTTGCCCAAAAACTTTCAACTGACGCAGTATAATGCATACAGTATAACGAGCATTGGCGTAGACGGCAAGCTCAAGTACGATAATGACAAGAACGCAAGAATAAGACGTGTGCAGCTGGAAGAAGATCCTGGCAGACTCGTTTATGCGAGCGGTAGTATGGATACGAGCGTTTATGTCTTGATCGACTACAACAGAGCAGGCATCCCACTTGTTGAGATAGTGACAGAGCCTGACTTCGCTGACCCAAAGGATGTACGGATGTTCCTTGACAAGATAACTTCGATGATAGAGCACCTTGGTGTGTGCGACACAAAGCTTGAGGGATCTGTGCGCTGCGATGCCAATGTATCGATTGATGGCGGCAATAAGGTGGAGATAAAGAACATCAGCTCATTTGCCGATGTAGAAAAGGCATTGCGCTATGAAATCACAAGACAGAGAACGATGACATCCCGCGAGATTCAAGTTAGGTCAGAGACTCGCCACTGGGACGATGCAAGAAAAGTAACAAAAGAATCGAGGACAAAAGAAGAGGAGCAAGACTATCGCTACTTCCCAGAGCCGGACATTCCTCTGATAATTCTTGGAAGCGAGTTTGTTTCATCTATCAAGCAATCTATGCCAGAGCTTCCAGACACCCGTAAGGAGCGTTTTATGTCAAAATATGGCCTGTCAGCCCATATTGCACAAGTGTTAATAGGGAATAAGGAGCTTGCTGACTTTTTCGAGTCTACTCTTATGATATACTTGTCACCAAAAGAGATAGCCAACTGGATAGTGACTGATCTTATGAGCTTTATAGACGAACGACAGAAAAAAGAAAAAGAAAAGTATTCGCTGCTTGCAGGCCTCAAGGTAGGGCCAGAGCACATCGCTGATCTCGCGAGACTGGTTGATCAGGATATGATAAACAGAGCTACTGCGAAGCAAATCCTTGGTCAAATAGTAAGGACAGGCGAGATGCCTTCTGCATTGGCGAAAAGGATGCATGCCAGTAGAATTGATGATGTGAGTGTGTTGGCTCAGGCAGTTCAGTCAGTCTTCCAGATGGAGCAGGCAGCCGTTCAGGATGCAAGACGCAATACTAATGTTGCAAACTTTTTGCTTGGCAAGGTGATGAAGATCACAAAAGGCAAGGCAGACCCAAAGGCTGCACTAGAGATGATACAGAAAAGGTTGAAAGAGAACTAGCTACTACTCACTATTGCCGTCATCCCTACTCCTCCTCCTCCTCCTCACCTTCTTCTTCATCGCCACCTCCTTCTTCTTCTTCTTCATCGCCACCTCCTTCTTCTTCTTCCTCACCGCCTTCCTCGCTGTTTGATTCACTTGGCTCTGGAGTATTAGGGGGGTTGTCTGGGTTGAGTTCATTGGGGCCGGTGTTAACGACTTGACAATCTTGAACAAGCCTATTTATCTCCTGTTGCAGCTGGTTGCTGCCTCCTTCACTTTCGCTGAACATATTCCGTATTACATTGCCAATAACCATATTCAGCCTGCCTGCATCCTCTACATCAAAGCAATTGTCTTGGTCTACAATATCGGCAAACCTCTGTATGATGATAGTGCGTGAATCTATTGTAG
>JALZEV010000127.1 GCA_030861865.1 Thermoproteota archaeon
GCGTAATGGATGCCGTCTTCACTAGCGATTGCGTCCAATCTTTTATCATACTTTTCATGCGGTAGGTTCTCAAGCAGCTGAAATGAGTACGCAAGACCAATAGAAAATGTTCGCTTACCCGACAGTAACCTATCATAGAATCCCTTACCATATCCAAGGCGGTTACCCTTTTTATCAAAAGCAATGCCAGGCACGATAAGTAGATCGATCTTACTCATCTTCTCATACGGCGGAGGTTCCATGATACCAAACCTGCCCTTGATTAAGGATTTTGTAGATGACAATTCATAAAATGTGATCTTGTCTTCTTCGACACGTGGCAGCGCGATCTTTTTACCCAGTATTTTTGCATGCTCGATTATCAATTCTGTAGTTACCTCAGAACCCAATGCAAAGTATGCTCCAACAATCTTGGCTGGCTGGAATTCCTTGCTTTTTATTACAAATTCTTGTATGCTTTTGCTCCTTTTTACGATCTCCTTGGAATTCAGCCTGTTGCGTCTTTCAAGCATCTCTTGTCGTATTTCTTTTTTGCTTAACAGCAGTTATTTACTCATCTCTCGTGTTATAAAAGCAGCAGCGGCTACGGTATTTTTCAAAAGCATAGCCCGGGTCATAAGGCCCACTCCGCCTGGCACCGGCGTTATCCAAGATGCTTTTTGCTTTACAGAGTCAAAGTCAAGGTCACCGGTCAGCTTGCCATTGAGTCGAGTTATCCCAACATCAATAACGACCACGTCTTCCTTTATCATGTTTGCAGTAAGCGTAAATCGCCGACGGTTGCCCACCGCAGTAACAATCAGATCTGCACTGCGCAGCTTTTCGTTAAGATCCTTTGTCTTTGAATGGCAAATTGTCACTGTGGCATCTCGTTCTAACAACAAAATCAAAAGCGGCTTTCCTACCAAGTTACTACGGTTTACAATGACTACATCCATCCCGGCTACATCTATTTTGTAATAGTCCAAAAGCTCCATGATGCCAGAAGGTGTACAGGGCTTAAGCACTGCTATACCACTCTGCAGCATGCCAACGTTGTATGGCGTCAAACCATCCACATCCTTTAGCGGACTTAGGGAGGAGAGTATATCAAATTCATCGATATGAGAGGGCAGAGGTAGTTGTACTAAAATGCCGTGGACTTCAGGATCGTTGTTTAGGAGTTGCACGAGCTCGCGCAGCTCCTTCTGCTTGAAGGTGGCTGCAAGCCTATGATCTCTCGTGACAATACCTACCTCTTTTGCATCGTTATGCTTGCTCTCAATATAGGTTGCAGATGCAGGATCATCTCCGACCAGCACTGTTGCAAGGCAAGGCTCGACACCCATTGCCTTCAATTCTTGAACCGCCCTTATCACTCTTGATTTTACATCTGCCGATACGACCTTGCCATCGATTAAGCGTGCTACCAATTCAATAGGTGGGAATTTTCTATACTATTTGCTTTTCTATATATGACACTCTCTACAGTAGAATTATACTACACAGTATAGCTGTAATTCCTTAGAACCCAAATAGAATAAGATAGTAAAAAGAGCTAAAGAAACATATACTATGCCGCTAGCAATATTCAGGCCTTGTCAAAAGACTTTATATGTTAACCTATTAGTCCTTGTCTATTTCAACCTGCTCAAGATGTTGTAGCGCTTGAACTATCTCCTTATGTAACTGCTCAATGCTTTGTTCGTCAGCCTTGAACATCTTTTGCTCTATAGGAGTAACAGACTGCTGCATCTTTGACGTTTCGGCGAGTATCTTTTTCGCTTTTGCGTCAATATCATCCTGAGAAGGAGGATTTGATTTAGAAAGCTCTAATAACTTTTTGTCAAGCACGGAAATCCTGTCCTCGAGGAAGTATACAAGGTTGTTGCGGAGTTCCTTGAGATCCGAGAAGTCTGCCACGGGCTGCAGGTAAGCGACCTTTTGGTTGAGCGAATCGAGTTGCTGCTTGTATTTTAGCAATAGTTTGTCCCGCTCAAACCTGTCAATCCTGCCATCCTGAGCTGCTTCATATACCCGAGTAATCGCTTCAGCTGTAAGGTTCTTCTCAAACAGGAGTGACAAAAGTTCCGCCCGTATTGAGGCGATGGATGATGATGATGATGATGACGACCGTGCATGCTTTTTATTGTTACTTCTGACGCGAAAAAGATTGCCTAGAAATACTGCTGATATTACGCCGGCGATAGATGAGCCGGCGATGACGGCGATTTCTGTGGACATTATATAGGTTTGCCAAGGCTTGCTAGAAGAAAAGCTTTCTGTTGTATCAGATGACCTGTCGTTTAATCCAGTCGTACTTGCGAATTCTAGGGTCTGGATAGCCACACTTTGCGCACTGCTTACTTCGCTTATGGTATGAATTGTGGCCACACCTTCTGCATCGTATATGGGTCTTTTTACGAGTGAACTTGCCCATCGATGTAGTGCCTTTTGTCATTTCTCACTCAGATTCTCCTTACATTACTTTGGAGGGGGGGAGATAATGACCACATTGTCCCCTCTGACAACGATAGTGCCCAGATCATTAGATTTGCCTTCTTCCAGAATTTCTACTGAATCTTCAAGCAACAGGTTCATATGCTGATCGAAACCATGAAGGTTTCCTCTGATGACTTTGCCGCCCTTAAGTTTGATAAGTACAACTTTGCCAAGGCTCTCATCGAGAACTTTCACTGCCATATCTACGGACAATAATATTCTACCGAGGGTAGAGCATGATGTAGGCATATATTAAAATTTGTTTAATTTATCTTCTGTTAACTTTCTGTAAGCCAAGCCCAGAATTAGACAGCTATCAATGAACATAACTTAGAGGACACAAGCGGACAAGTGTGCAACACCTATCCAGCCTCTAGAACTGCAGTATATATTATAATTTTTGGTTGGATAATAACAGCTATTGCAACAAGGAAGCTAGCTGTATGATAAGGGCTGCCGGAAGGTTGCTATTTCATAGCCTTTTCTTATAAATCAGAGCAATCACCAGTAATTGGCTGGCTATGTAGCACAAGAATCATGCTCGGTTCTAATTTTTCGTTCCTGATTTCATATGCATCTAGGG
>JALZEV010000139.1 GCA_030861865.1 Thermoproteota archaeon
TTTATTCATCAAAGAGCGGCAACACTCAGCTAAAGTGGAGGCAGACTCGTAGGCGAATAGGTAAGGTACAAGGCTTTGCATCGCCAAATGCCCTAGTCAACCTAGTTGAGTCAGGTGTACTGACACAAGAATGGGTTGACAATTATTTGAAATTGATCCAAAACCAACAGCAGCAAGATCAAGATCCATCGTCTGCTGTAACTGCAAGCGAAAAGACAGTATGATAGTAAAGCCAAGCGGCACGTCAAACAATGCTTTTTTTATAATCCCGGAAGATGCAGATGACCTCTTTACCTTGCGCCGTATCATAGAGAGGGGCGATCGCATCATTGCAGACAGTACTCGTCTAGTTAAGCAAGTCAAGGAATATGGCCGGCCGGATAAGGGTGAACGCGTCAAGGTGCGTATTGCTATCAAAGTAGAGCAGAGCGAGCTCGACTCGGCGGTTGATAGGCTTAGGATATCTGGCATCATCACAGATACAGACAACGAAATGGTACCAAAAGGGACTCACCACTCGCTTTCTATACATGCAGGAGACATGGCAACAATAGACAAGGGGAGAAGGTGGCGGGACGTTGAGATTAGGATGTTAAAGCGGTCTGTTAGCAGCTCCAACTTTATTCTAGTGGCAATAGATACGCAGGAAGCGGCTGTTGCCAAGGTGTCTGGCACGCATGTTAAAGTGATCCCAAACATCTATTCTGGCCAGAGCGGCAAGCGCTATCAGACGAAAAATCCTAATATTGAGACTTACTTTGTAGACATCGCCAAGACTGTTTCTTCAATAATTTGTGAAAATGACAAGGTCATTATATTTGGTCCAGGGGAAAGCAGACGTAGGTTCTTCAATATATTGGTGAGCAGGCAGTATATCCTAAAGGACAGGGTGGAGATTGTTGAGGGTATAGATGTTGCAGGTGAAGATGGGATATTTGTATTCCTGCGTTCATCAGCAATGAAGCAGATCATGAGCACAAGCAAGCTAGCTGAGGTGTCTTCAATGTTAGACATGATAATGCTGATGGTGAACAGAGGGGAGGCAAAATTTGCGATAGGGATGAATGAAGTATCAAATGCAGCTGCATTGAAGGCAATAGAGACTGTAGTATTCTCCGATTCCATCTTCAAGACTTCAAATGAAGAGGAGATAGTCAAACTACTCAATTTGATTGAGAGTTACGGAGCAAAGATGTTTGCAGTCGACTCATCGACGGACATTGGCCTGCGTGTCTCATCACTTGGCGGCATTGTGGCGGTTCTTCGCTACGCGATACGTTGATTCTGCTGCGAGCCATGACAGATAGGGCTTTGATACATTACTCATTTTAAGCTCTACTATCTCCGGTACTTCGTATGGATGAAGTCTTGCAATTTCAGCCTTGAGCTTTTTTGCTGATTTTGAAGTTGCTTTGAAAAGTACAATGAATTCGTGCTGATCCTCTACCTTTCCATGCCAAGAGTAGATTGACCGGATCTTGGTCAAATTGACACAGGCACACAACTTTGCGCTGACGACCAGGTGGGCAACCCGCACGGCCAACTCTTCGCTTGGAAACGTTGACAGGATTATGACTCCAATGCTAGCCATATTTCACATATGGCGGGTAATGCAATTAATTATTCCTGCACTGTTTCGCAAAGTGGGTTTGCCTTTATGATTATAAACTCTTGATTTGCCATATTCTTTGATATTACCTTTTCAAAGTCTGTCCTGGAGCACGCAATGACGATAGTTGTCTTGTCTGTGTGATATAGGTCAAATGTCTGCCCTTGGTGCCGCTCTACATCACTAATATAGTCTTTGATCTTTGTCTCAAATGAGGAGAGCAGTTCTATCCTATCCCCTCTCATTTCATTCGGATCAAGTGTCCATGCTATCGCCACTTTTGTTCTGCTTGCCTTAAGGTCGCGCTTTTTCAGTGTTGCCCGTATTTGGTCAATAAGAAACTTGACGTACCCATCTACACCCTTAATGCTACCATTGACGAGATACATCAGCGGCCCTGTGCCATCAAGCGACGACCCTATTATTCGGAGGTCATATAGCCCGCTTGTCAGATCGTCGATATAGAGGTCGGCAAATGTGCTGCGCATCAATTCACTGAGGATATTGTTGTCAGTGGCCTTTTTGCAGATTTCAAGGATGCTGGCCATACCAGAGTAGTGGCTCAAGGTTTTTATGACATGCACCAGCTCGGCTGAATTGATATCTACAAACTTCAACCTGCGGCGCGTGTCAGGGTCGTATAGCATCTTGGAAATATGATTATCGGGTTTAGCTTTTACTGACCCTATCAGGGTCTCAGAACCGGCTGTAGTAATAGTACTCATAGGAAGGTAATAATACGATATATCCTTCTCAACAGTCATTCCTGTCATGTGCTCTATAAGGGCAATGTTTTCATTATTGCCACCTACTCCTGTCGGAAGCATATAGATTAGAGAGGCACCCTGCTTGAGCGCCTTGATGGCATCCTTGAACTTTGTCATAACGTCGCTTTTGACGTCTGGCCCGACCTTCCTTATTCTAGGAGCAAAATAGACGTAGGAGGCATTGCTTATCGCAATGTCAATAGGCTGTAGATCAAGGAGAGGCTCATCTTCCATAAGCGAGCTTACATTTGGGTACGTCCTTGCTATATCTGGCTTGAGCAAAATGGCCATTCTGACTGATTCATCGATTAACGAAACCTTGGCGCCGTTTATGGCTATCGAGGAAGCTATTCTATATCCTTCAGTGCTCAAGCCAT